>DATAAQ010000067.1:0-3578 GCA_036260055.1 Gaiellaceae bacterium
GCCGATGCTGGCCCGCGGCGAGCTGCGCGCGATCGGGGCGACGACGCTCGACGAGTACCGCAAGCACGTCGAGAAGGACGCCGCGCTCGAGCGCCGCTTCCAGCCGGTGCTCGTGGGGGAGCCGAGCGTCGCGGACACGATCGCCATCCTGCGCGGGCTGAAGGAGCGCTACGAGGCCCACCACGGCGTCCGCATCCGCGACGCCGCCCTCGTCGCCGCCGCCGTGCTCTCCGACCGCTACATCTCCGACCGGTTCCTGCCTGACAAGGCGATCGACCTCGTCGACGAATCCGCGTCGCGACTGCGGATGGAGATCGACTCGTCGCCGCTCGAGCTCGACGAGGCGGAACGACGCGTGCGCCAGCTCGAGATCGAGCTCGCGGCGATGGGAAAGGAGGCGGCGGAGGTGCGCGAGCCCGTCGAGCGCGAGCTTGCCGACGCGAAGGCGCAGCGGGACGAGCTCTCCGCCCGCTGGGCGAAGGAGAAGGAGGCGCTCGAGCGCGTGAAGGAGATCACGCGGCGAATCGACGAGCTGCGCATGGAGGCCGAGCGCGCCGAGCGTGGGGGCGAGCTCCAGCGGGTCGCCGAGATCCGCTACGGCGAGCTTCCCGCGCTCGAGAGGGAGCTCGCCGAGCGGGAGGAGGTCGACTTCGAGCCGATGGTGAAGGAGGAGGTGGACGAGGACGACGTCGCCCTCGTCGTCTCCCGCTGGACGGGCGTCCCCGTCTCGCGCCTCCTCGAGGGCGAGACCGAGAAGCTGATCCACATGGAGGAGCGGCTGCATCGCCGCGTGGTCGGCCAGGAGGAGGCGGTCGCGGCCGTCGCGAACGCCCTCCGCCGCGCCCGCACCGGGCTCCAGGACCCGAACCGGCCGATCGGCTCCTTCGTCTTCCTGGGCCCGACGGGCGTGGGGAAGACGGAGCTCGCCCGCGCGCTCGCCGAGTTCATGTTCGACGACGAGCGCGCGATGGTGCGCCTCGACATGTCCGAGTACCAGGAGCGGCACACGGTCGCCCGTCTCGTCGGGGCGCCGCCCGGCTACGTCGGCTACGAGGAGGGCGGACAGCTGACCGAGGCGGTGCGGCGGCGCCCGTACTCCGTCGTCCTCCTCGACGAGATCGAGAAGGCGCACAACGAGGTCTTCGACGTGCTGCTCCAGATCCTCGACGACGGTCGCCTGACCGACGGGCACGGCCGCACGGTCGACTTCCGCAACGCCGTCGTGATCATGACGTCCAACCTCCGCTCAGAGGACGCCATGCGGGACTTCTTCCGTCCCGAGTTTCTGAACCGGATCGACGAGGTCGTGGAGTTCCGGCCGCTCACGCGAGAGCAGCTGGGGGAGATCGTCGAGCTCCAGCTCGCGCGCCTGCGCGATCGTCTCGCCGCGCGCGGGCTCGGCCTCGAGCTGACCGACGCCGCGAAGGAGCATCTCGCCGAGGCCGGCTGGGATCCCTCGTACGGCGCCCGCCCGCTCAAGCGCGCGCTCCAGCGGCTCGTCGAGAATCCGCTTGCGCTCCGGCTCCTCGAGGGCGGCTTCGTCGACGGCGATACGGTGCTCGTCGACGCCGGCGAGGAGGGCCTCGTCTTCGAGAAGACGCCCGCGGCAGAGCCCGCCGTCGCGTAGCCGTCGCGCTACGGGGCGTCGGCGAAGAACTCGGCCTTGCCGGTCTCGGGCGGCGCGCCGTAGACGAAGAGCACGAGCTCCTCCGAGCCCGCGTTCCGGAGCTGGAGGATCGTCCCGCGCTGCACGACGACGACGCCGCCCCGCGGCACCTCGTGGCGCTCGGGCGGCTCCCCGAGGTCGACCGTCAACGTCCCGTCGAGGACGACGAAGACCTCCTCCTGGGCAAGGTCGCGATGGCGCTTCCCCCGGGCGCCCGGCGGGTACCGCCAGAGGTTTGCCCGCGAGTGCTGGAGCGCCCCGGAGAGCCGCGCGACGGAGCGCGGGTCGTCCTCCGCACGAGGCACGAACGCGAGCTCGGCCGAACGGAAGATCGTGAACACCGCGGGAGCCTATTCGAGCGGGCCGGCCGGGGCTCGCGGGCGTAGAAGAGGGCCGGCCCGGACTGCGGCCCGCCGAGCCGGCCCTCCAAGGGCCGCATGCACACTCAGCTTAGCGCGTGGCGGGGACGCCGCTCCTCGAAGCGGCCGCTGCCGGCTCGCCGTCGGGATAGACGACGAAGAGAGCTCCGTCCGACGGCTGGAGTCGCTCGCGCTCGCTCTCCGCCGTCGCTCTCGCGGCGAACCTGCACCGCATGAGCCTAAGGTTCGGCGATGTCGCGTCCGCCCGCCCGCCCGCTCACGCTCGGGGAGATCTTCGCCGAGACGATCCACCTCTACGGCGAGCGCGTCTGGTCGGCGCTCGCGCTCGGAGCCCTCTACTCCGTGATCCTCGCCGCCGCCATCCTCGTGCACGAGGCGCTCTACTACGTGATCGCCTCGCTCATGCTCGTGGTCGCCTACGGCGTCGCGACGCGGCTCGTCGGCGGGGACTCGTTCCGGGAGGCGTGGGCGCAGGTGGCCGTCCGGCTCCCAGTGCTCCTCGTGCTCGCCCTCGTCGTCGGCCTGCCCTTCGTGCTCGCGAGCACGTACCTGCTCCTCCTCGTCTTCGGTGCCTTCTGGCTGGGGCTGACCGGCTTCGCCGTCCCCGTCGCCGTCTCCGAGCGGGAGGAGGAGCGGGGCGGCTGGGCGGCGGCGGTCGCGTACGCCCTCGAGCGGACGATCGCCCTCGCCCGCGCCGAGTACCTCCACGCGGTCGGCGTGACGGCGGCGCTCCTCCTCGTCAACGTCCTCGTCGGCGTCCTCCTCGGGGCCGCCCTCGTCGGCTATGCAGACAACAGCTCCCTGGTCGGCAGCCTGCTCGCCCAGCTCGTGCTCGCGCCGTTCTTCTTCCTCGGCCTCAGCGTCCTCTACTTCGAGCAGACGACGCGTGCGGCACCGGCGGGACGGTCCTCGCGCGACGGCTCGCGCGCCTGACCGCGAACGGCGGGAGGGTATTCTCGCCGAACCAACGAGCGAGGAGCGAGAGGATGCCGAAGTACCTGATGCTGTCGACCCTCAGCGAGCAGGGGCTGCAGACGCTGCGGGCGAACCCCGAGCGCGTCCGCGAGGTCAACAGGGACGTCGAGGAGCTGGGCGCGAAGGTGGTGCACCAGTGGTTCCTCCTCGGCCCTCACGACTTCGTCAACATCGTCGAGGCGCCCGACGCGTCGGCGATCGCGAAGGTCTCCGTCGCCCTCGGCGCCCGGGGGAGCGTCCACACGCAGTCGTACGAGATGCTGGAGGTCGACGAGCTGCTCAGCCTCCTCACGGAGTAGCGGTGGAGGAGCCGCCGCGGCTGCCGGAGTGGCTGGCCGCCGAGGTGGCGGCCTGGCCGCAGGACGCCTGGGGCGCCCACCAGACCCGCGTCCTCCTCCGGGACGGCGCCGTGATCGAGCCCGTCGCCATCCTCCCGAGCGGCGACATCGTCGGCTGGGGGGCCGCCGGCGACGTGCCGTTCTCGGCGGACGACATCGTCGCCATCGAGCGCCTCGACGCGTAGTTTCGCGGCCGCGCGGGCAGAGGCACGTCGTGGC
>DATAAQ010000068.1:0-7162 GCA_036260055.1 Gaiellaceae bacterium
GCCAAGGCATGGCGGGTCGCGACCCAGCTCGACCTCGACACAGTCGGGCCGGGCGCCTACCGCCTCATGAACATCAGCGGCTCGTACGGCGGCGAGAACCCGCACACGCTCGGCGAATGGATCACGGACGGCTACGAGGGCTACATGCCGCTCGGCTGGTACTACTCCGACCCGGGCGCCAAGTACAACACGAACCCTGCCTTCAAGGAGGCGCTCGACGAGATCATCGCCTCGGGCAAGGAGATCCTCTTGCCCGTCTACCGAAGCACGCGGGAGCAGGGCCGGCTTCGAGTACGAGGTCGTCGGCTGGGTGGGATTCGTCGTCACCGGCTACCAGATCCAGGGTGCGAAGAACAACAAGATCTTCGGCTACTTCACCCAGGTCATCTGGGAGGGGATCTTCAGCGAGGAGGACTCCGCCGACGACTTCGGAGCACGGGCGGTGTCGCTCGTCGAATAGGCCCTAAATCTTCGGGCCGGGACAGCCGATAGGCAACGCAAAAGCCGAGAAGAGAAAGACGTGGTGCAATGACGTATCGCCTTCGTAACATCGGGCTCGCGATCGCGCTCGCCGCCGTCGCGGTGCTGCTGGTCTTCTATTACGTCGCCCAGGAGCGCGGCCGCCTCCAGGACGACCAGGAGCTCGTGCCGGTCTGGGTGGCGAAGAAGAATATTCCCGCCGGGACTTCGGGCGCGGAGCTCGAGTCGAGCGGCTACATCGAGGAGAAGGAGGTCGAGCGGGCAGCCCTCTCCTCCTCGGCGCTCCTCGATCCCAAGGACGTGTCGGCCAAGGTGGTCGTGAATCCGATCTACAAGGGCGAGCAGGTCAACGTCCTGCGCTTCCGCTCGCAGGCCGAGAGGGGCATCCGCGCCCAGCTCTCGGGAAACCTGCGCGCCGTCCAGCTCCCCGGTAGCGAGCATCAGCTCCTCGCCGGCACGCTGCAGGCCGGCGACCGCGTCGACGTCATCGGCACCTGGAACGTCCCGGAGAACGCCCAGCACCACGTCAGCCGGACTCTCCTTCGGGACATCCTCGTCCTCGAGCCTGCCCAGCAGGCCGAGGCCTCGAGCAACATCACGCAGAACAGGAACGAGCAGCTCTCGGTCAAGCTCGCCCTGACGGACGCCCAGGAGGGCAAGCTCTTCTGGATCGCCGAGAACGGCGAGTGGACGCTCGTCCTGCGGCCGCCGACCGACCCGGCCGACAGTCCCGAGAGCGCCGAGAACTACCAGACCCTCCTGGCCGACGGGCTCAAGGCCCAGCAGGTCGCCAGGCTCTACAGCGCCCTCGAAAGGAGGCCCCGGTGAGCACGCTCGAAAGCTCCTCCGTCGGCACCCGCGAGAAGGTGCGGATCTTCGTCACCGGATCGTGCGACGGCCTCGACCAGCTCCGTGACGCCCTCGAGCGCCACGGCGAGGTCGAGTGCGTCGGCTCGAGCCCGAGCGTGCGCGAGTCGGCTGCGACGCTGACCGGCGGGCACCTGCAGGTCGTCCTGCACGGCACGCGAAGCTCCGCGCTCCCGGAGGACGAGCTCGCGGCCATCCGCGAGCACACCCGCGCCCCCATCATCCTGCTCGCCTCGGGCGAGGCCTCGGCCCTCCTCGAGGACGCGCTCGAGGCGGACGTCTCGGACGTCCTCCTCCTGCCGCAGATGACGGAGAACGTCGTCTTCGCGATCCGCAAGGCGAGCCGGACTGGCCACCGTCCCCCGGCCGGTGCGGCGCCGGGCCGGCGCGGCCGCATCGTCACCGTCTTCTCCCCGAAGGGCGGGACCGGCAAGACGGTCACGTCGACGAACCTGGCCGCCGCCTTCGCGAAGTACGAGGGCAGGCGGACGCTCCTCCTCGACCTCGACCTCCAGTTCGGCGACGCCGCGATCATGCTCGGCCTCGAGCCGGAGAAGACGATCTACGACCTCGTCGTGGCTCCCGGCGAGCTCGACTCCGAGAAGCTGGCCGGGTACACGACGCGGCACGCGTCCGGTCTCGACATCCTGCCGGCGCCGCTGCGCCCGGAAGACGCCGAGCTCGTCACGGAGGCGAAGCTCTCGCGGCTGCTCGAGGTCGCGCGCGAGTCCTACGACGTCATCGTCGTCGACACGTCCCCGTTCTTCCACGGGCCGATGCTGGCGACGCTCGACCGCACCGACGAGCTGCTGCTGGTCTGCGGGCTCGACGTCCCCACGTTGAAGAACGTGCGCCTGGCGCTGCAGACGCTCGAGCTCCTCGCCTTCCCGACCAACCGGATCCGCGTCGTCCTCAACCGGGCGAACACGAAGGTCGGGATGAAGCGGAGCGAGGTCGAGGGCGCGCTCGACGTGAAGGTGCGCTTCGAGGTCCCCAGCGACAGGGCCGTCCCGATCGCCGTCAACCGCGGGAACCCCGCCGTCCTCGCCGAGTCCGGCGCGGACTTCTCCAAGGCGGTCCGCGAGATGGCGAAGGGACTCCTCCCCGCCGAGGTCGCGAAGGGCCAGAAGCGGCGCATGTTCAGGAGAGGCTAGGCATGGGCCTTCACGACCGTCTCAAGGGAACGAACGGCCACGCGGCGGTCGACGGCTTCGACGAGGTCGCGATCGTCCGCTCGGAGGGGCCCTCCCGGCACGACGCCGGCGGCGAGCGGAGCGTCGACCCGTACGCCGAGCTGAAGACCCGGGTCCACCACGCGTGCATCGCGAAGCTCGGCCCCGAGCTCTTCAGCGCTCAGACGAACGAGGACCTCTCCGAGCGCGTGCTCCGCGCCGTCACCGAGCAGCTCGCACTCGACCGGACGCCGCTCACGCGCGACGAGCGTCGCCAGATCGTCCGCGAGATCTCCGACGACATCCTCGGCTACGGGCCGCTCGAGCCCTTCCTCCGCGACGACACCGTCTCGGAGGTCATGGTGAACGGGCCGGATCGGATCTACGTCGAGCGCTCGGGCAAGCTCGAGGAGACGACGTCCACGTTCGTGGACGACGCGCACCTTCTGCGGATCATCGACAAGATCGTCTCCCAGGTCGGCCGCCGAGTCGACGAGTCGTCGCCGATGGTCGACGCCCGCCTCCCGGACGGAAGCCGCGTCAACGCCATCATCCCGCCGCTCTCGCTGCGGGGTCCCGTGCTCACGATTCGGAAGTTCTCCCGCGACCCGTACACGATGGACGACCTCATCAACTTCGGCTCCGTCACCGCCAAGGCCGCGCACTTCCTCGCCGCCTGCGTGCAGGGGAAGCTCAACGTCCTCATCTCCGGCGGTACGGGCACCGGTAAGACGACGACCCTGAACGCGCTCTCGGCGTTCGTCCCGAACGACGAGCGGATCGTCACGATCGAGGACGCGGCCGAGCTCCAGCTCCAGCAGGAGCACGTCCTCCCGCTCGAGTCGCGGCCGGCCAACATCGAGGGCCAGGGCGAGGTGCGGATCCGCGAGCTCGTGCGCAACGCCCTCCGCATGCGCCCCGACCGGATCATCGTCGGCGAGGTCCGCGGCGCCGAGACGCTCGACATGCTCCAGGCCATGAACACGGGCCACGAAGGGTCCCTGACGACGATCCACGCGAACTCCCCGCGCGACGCGCTCGCGCGCCTCGAGACGCTCGTCCTCACGGCGGGCGTCGACCTGCCGCTTCGGGCCATCCGCGAGCAGGTCGCGAGCGCCTTCGACCTCCTCGTTCAGATCACCCGGCTCGTCGACGGCTCCCGCCGCATCAGCCACGTGACCGAGGTCCTCCGCATGGAGTCCGACGTCATCACGCTCCAGGACATCTTCATCGCCAAGCCGCCGGACGAGGAGAACGCGGTCGCGGGGGCGACCCGCCTCCTCTCCCCGCTCGCGTGCACGGGCCTCAAGCCCCACTTCCTGGAGAAGATGGCCGCCCACGGCGTGGCGCTCCCGCCGAACTTCTTCCAGCAGGAGGACAGCGCCTACCGACCGAGCTTCCAGGCCGCGAGCTTCGGCGGGTTCGCGTGATCCGGCGCGCTCTCGTCGCCACGCTCGCGGCCGCCTCCATCCTCGTTCCGGCGGCCGGCGCGGCCGACCCGGGGGCCGAGCTCGCGGTCGATACGACGGCATACCCCCTCATGCGGGCGACGTTCGTCTCCGAGGAGCCGACGTCCGCGCCGCCGCGCGTCGAGGAGAACGGCCAGCTCGTCCCGGACGTCGTCGCCACGAACCTCGGCGAGGCGAAGAGCATCGTCCTCGCCGTCGACCGCTCGCAGTCGATGCAGGGCCAGCCCCTCGAGGACGCCGTCGCCGCGGCGCGCGCGTTCCTGGGGGCGAAGCCCGACGCCGACCGGGTCTCCGTCGTGACGTACGCGACCGAGGCCGTGGCGCTCACCGGGTTCTCGACCTCGACCACGGACGCGGACTCGGCGCTGCGGTCGATCGCGATCGACCCCGCGCCGGGGACGACGCTCTACGACGCGCTCGTCCTCTCCGCCAACTCGCTCGCCTCGGAGTCGCTCGCCGGGCGCGTGATCATCATCGTCACGGACGGCAACGAGACGCAGAGCGAGGCCTCGCTCGCGGACGTCGTCGCCGCCGCGCGGGACGCCGGCGCCGCGATCTACGTCGTCGGCATCGAGAGCCGGCTCTTCAACCCCGAGCCGATGAGGCAGATCGCCGCCGAAACCGGTGGGAACTACTACGGCGCCGCCTCGAGCGCGGCGCTCACGGAGGTCTACTCCTCGATCGCCGAGCAGCTCTCGCGGACCTGGCGGCTCGAGTTCGTCACGACGGCCCTGCCCGGCGAGCGGATCAGGCTCGCGGCGACGGGCGGCGGGGAGGAAGCGCGTCTGGCCCTCACCGCGCCCGGCGACGCGATCAAGACCCGGTCGCCGGAGGCGTCCGGTCGCCTCCCCGAGCAGTTCTTCGGCTCGGTGTGGGGCCAGGCCGCCTTCGCCGCCCTCGTCGGCGTCATCGTCCTCGTCGCGGCGGCGTTCCTCTTCGCCGCTCCGAAGGGCGCGTGGCTCAAGGGACGGCTCGCCCCGCACGTCGTCGAGAGACGGCAGCGCGCGAAGCGCGTCCGGGGAGAGCGGCTCGCGCTCGCCTCGGGGCTCTTCCGGGCGACCGAGAACGCGCTCGGCAACCTCAAGCCCTGGAAGCGGCTCGGCCACACCCTCGAGCGCGCCGACCTGCCGCTCCGCACGGTCGAGTTCGTCTACATCATCGTCGGCTCCGCCCTCTTCTTCGGGCTCGTCGCCGCCGCGTTCCGGGTCCAGGTCGTCTTCGTGGGCGCCGCGCTCCTCGGCGGCGGGCTCCTCCCCTACCTGTTCGTGAGCTTCAAGGCCCGCAGGCGCCTGAAGGCCTTCGAGAACCAGCTTCCCGACCTGCTCGTGACGATGGCCGCCGGCCTCAAGGCCGGCCACAGCTTCCGGCAGGCGCTCCAGAGCGTCGTCGACGAGGACCAGCCCCCCGCCTCGAAGGAGCTGAAGCGCGTTCTCACCGAGACCCAGCTCGGGCGCCCGATGGACGAGGCGCTCCTCGAGATGGCGCAGCGGATCGGCTCGAAGAACTTCGAGTTCGTCATCACGGCCGTGACCATCCAGCGGCAGGTGGGCGGCAGCCTCGCCGGTCTCTTCGACATGGTCGCGGACACGGTCCGGAACCGGCAGCAGTTCGCGAAGAAGATCAAGGGCCTGACCGCGATGGGCCGCGCCTCGGCGTACGTGCTGATCGGGCTGCCCTTCTTCGTCGCCGGGATGCTGACGCTCGTGAACGAGCAGTACATGCGGCCGCTCTGGTCGACCAGCATCGGCCACAAGCTCCTCATCCTGATGGTCGTGATGATGACGATCGGGTCGCTGATCCTCCGCAAACTCGTCAACTTCAGGTACTGATCATGCTTCTGCTCCTACTCGCAGGCGCCTCCGTCGCCGTCGCCGCGTTCCTCGTCGTCGAAGTCGTCACGCTCCCTGCGCGCGAGCGCATGGGCTCCATCCGGAGGGCCGCGGGCTACGGGCGCTCGCGCTTCCTGCCGGTGAACACCGACGAGCTCGGCAACTTCCGCGAGCGTGCGGTGCTCCCGTTCCTGACGAGTCTCGCCCGCGTCGTCATGCGGATCACGCCGGGAGCGAGCGCCGACCGCGTCACCGTCAAGCTCATGAACGCCGGCCTCGGGCGCACGATCTCGCCGACTGCGTTCCTGGCCGCCAAGGGCCTCTTCGCCCTGGGCGGCTTCATCGCCGGCCAGGTCGCCGCCGGCCTCCTCGGCGGGCTCGCCTCGAAGGGCCTCCTGATCGGGCTCGTCTTCGCGTTCGTCTGTTTCATGCTCCCGGACGTCTTCGTCACGTTCAAGACGCGGAGCCGCAAGGAGACGCTCCGGGCGGAGCTCCCCGACGCGCTCGATCTTCTCGCCGTGAGCGTGGAGGCGGGGCTCGGCTTCGACGGCGCCATCTCGAAGCTCACGGAGCACATGTCGGGGCCGCTCGCGGAGGAGTTCGCGCTGACGCTCGGCGAGATGCGGATCGGCGAGAGCCGCTCGAACGCCCTCACGAAGATGATGCACCGCGTCGCGACGCCGGAGCTCTCCGCGTTCGTGCGCGCCATCATCCAGGCCGACCAGCTCGGGATCTCCCTCGGGCGCATCCTCAAGGTGCAGGCGGCCGACTCCCGCAGCCGCCGTCAGCTCGCTGCCGAGGAGCGCGCCATGAAGGCGCCGATCAAGATGCTGTTCCCGACGGTGCTCTTCATCTTCCCGGCGATGTTCATCGTCATCCTCGGGCCGGCGTTCCTCAACCTCGCCGAGATCTTCTAGCCGGCCGGACGGAACCCAGCCGTGACCGACGAGCACAGGGACGTCGAGCAGAGCACCGCCGAGACGGGGTTCGGCACGGGCCTCCGTACCAAGCTCGCGCGCCACGCGCCGGGGGCCGACGGCAACGGGAGCGAGGGAGGCGCCGACCTCGGGCGGAACGGCCTGGCCAACGAGGCCGAGGTCATCGCCCTGCGCGCGGAGCTCGCCGCCGCCATCGACCGCGAGCGGGGGCTGCGGGCCGAGCTCGCCGCCGCGCTCGACGCGCGGAGCGAGCACGACGCCGCGGTCGAGCGCGACTTCGCCGCGCGCTCGGCGGAGTTGGACGTCCGCGCCGCCAGGCTTGCGACCTCCGAGCAGGAGCTCGAGCTTCGCGAGCACCGGATCACGGAGCAGGCGCAGGTTGTCCGCGAGGAGCGCGAGCGGCTCTC
>DATAAQ010000069.1:0-6673 GCA_036260055.1 Gaiellaceae bacterium
CCGAGACCGTGCGACGGCTCCAGCGGCGGCTCGACGAGCTCGCGGCGCGCGCTCCGCGCGACCCGCGGGGCGTCCCGATGACCGGCGCGGCGGGCGGCCTCTCCGGCGGTCTCTGGGCGTTCCGGGACGCGCGCCTCCTGCCGGGCGCGGAGTACGTCCTCGACGCAGTCGGCTTCGACCGCCTCGCCCGGAACGCGCACTTCGTCGTCACAGGCGAGGGCAGGCTCGACGAGCAGACGCGTGCGGGCAAGCTCGTCAGCGTCGTGGCCGGCCGCTGCCGCGCCCTCGGCGTCGCCTGCCACGCCGTCGTCGGCGAGGACGGGCTCGGTCGCGGTGTCGCCGAGCTCGGGCTCGCGAGCGTCCGTGTGGCGCCGACGCTCTCCGCTCTCGTGAAGGCCGGGAGAGCGCTCGCTAGCGCGACCGCGTGAGCGCCCGGGCGGCCACGGCGCCGCCGACCGCGACGACGCCGGCCGCGAGGAGCCCCGCCCGCCGTGGCCGCCCGTCGACGTCCGGCGGAGGCGCGTGCCCGGCCCCGCGGAGGGCGAGCTGGACGACCTCGGCGACGTGGAGCGCGCGCCGGTTCGTCGCGTGGGCGATCTGCTGGCGGCAGGAGAACCCGCTCGCCACGACGAGCGCCTCCGGGGGAGCGGCGCGCACCGCCGGCAGGAGCACCCGCTCGCCGACCTTCATGGAGACCTCGTAGTGGTCGCCCCGCTCGTAGCCGAAGGAGCCCGCCAGCCCGCAGCAGCCGGTGTCCGGCGTCTGGACGTCGAGCCCCAGGCGCGCGAGCAGCTCCTCGTCCGGCTCCGTGCCGAGGAGCGCCTTCTGGTGGCAGTGGCCGTGGTGGAGCGCGGCACCGCCGAGCGCCGGCGCCTCCCAGCCGCCGGCTGCGAGCAGGAGCTCCGAGAGGAGCATGCTCTGCTCGCGGAGGCGCCTCGCGTCGGCGTCGCCGGGGAGGAGGTTCCCGAGCTCGTCCTTGAAGACGGCGAGGCAGCTCGGCTCGAGGACGACCACGCGCGCGCCGGAGCGGAGCGCCGGGCCGAGCGTCTCGAGCACGCGACGCAGGTAGCGCCGGGCCCGGTCGAGCATCCCGAAGTCGTAGAGCGGGCGCCCGCAGCAGAGCGGGCCGACGGGGACACGGACGGCGAAGCCCGCCGCCTCGAGCGCCTCGACGGCCGCCCGCGCGACTCCCGGGTGGAAGTGGTTCGAGAAGGTGTCGGGCCAGAGGATCACCTCCGACCCGCCGCCGCGCGGCTCGCGTCCGCGGAACCACTCCGTGAACGTCGGCGACGCGAAGGCGGGAAGGTCGCGCTCGGGCGCGAGCCCGGCCGCGCGCTTCATCGTCCCGGCGAACGGCTCTGTCCGCCCGAGGAAGTTCACGAGTCCCGGAGCGTGCGCCGCCAGGCGCGCCCAGACGTCGATCAGCCCCATCGCGTAGGCCGCCGGCGGGCGCAGCCGGCGCTCGTACCAGTGGGCGAGGAACTCCGCCTTGTACGTCGCGATGTCGACGGAGACCGGGCAGTCGGCCTTGCAGCCCTTGCACGCGAGGCAGAGGTCGAGGGCCTCCTTCACCGCCTCCTCGCGCCAGCCGTCCCGGCCGATCACCTCGCCCCGCACGAGCTCGAAGAGGAGGTGGGCGCGCCCGCGGGTCGTGTGCGCCTCCTCGCGCGTGGCCATGAAGCTCGGGCACATCGTGCCGCCCTCGACCCGCCGGCACTTCCCCATCCCGAAGCAACGCTCGGTCGCCGCGGCGAAGCTGCCGCCGTCCTCCGGGAAGCTGAAGTACGTGGCTAGCCGCCGCGGCCGGTAGTCGGGCGAGATGCGGAGGTTCTCGTCCACGGCGTACGCGTCGACCAGCTTGCCCGGGTTCATCTTCCAGTCGGGATCCCAGATCCGCTTGAACTCGCGGAACGCGTCCACGAGCTCCGGGCCGAACATGCGCTCGAGGTGGTGCGCGTGCGCCTGGCCGTCGCCGTGCTCGCCCGAGAGGGAGCCGCCGTAGGACAGCACGAGCTCGGACGCCTCGTCGAGGAAGCGCCGGAACGTGGCCAGCCCCTCGCGCGAGCGGAGGTCGAAGTTGATCCGGCAGTGGACGCAGCCCTGCCCGTAGTGGCCGAAGTAGACGCAGCGGAGCCCGTGGCGGTCGAGCACCTTCTTGAAGTCGCGGAGATAGTCGCCGAGCCGCGACGGGTGCACCGCGGAGTCCTCGAACGACGGCCACGTCTCGAACTTCCCGGGGAGGCGGCTCGCGCCGAGGGCCGACTCGCGGACGAGCCAGACCATCGCCTGCTCCTCCTCCGTCGCCATGACCGCGAGCGAGGGCGCGCCCGCGCGTCCGCCGAGCTCGCGGGCGAGCGCTTCCGCCTGCTCGACGGCATCGTCGCGCGTTGCCCCGCCGAGCTCGACGAGCAGCCAGGCCCTGCCGTCGGGGAGCACGGCACGTTCGCGCCGGAAGAGCCCCAGGCCCTCCATCGTCTCCGTCACGCTCGCGTCGAAGCCCTCGAGCCCGATCGGCCGGTGGGCGAGGACGCCCGGCACGTCGTCCGCGGCGGCGAAGTGGTCGGGGTAGCCGGCGACGAGGAGCACCCGCGCGGGCGGCCACTCGACGAGGCGGAGAGTCGCCTCGAGGACGACCGCGCACGTCCCCTCGCTCCCGACGAGCGAGCGGGCGACGTGGAAGCCCCGCTCCGGCAGCAGATCGTCGAGGTTGTAGCCGGAGACGCGCCGCGGGATGTCGGGGTACCGCTCGCGGACGAGGTCGCCGTACCGCTCGCCGAGCTCGCGCAGGCGCCGGTGGATCTCCGCCTCGCGTCCTCCGCCCGCGGCGGCCCCGGCGTCTCCGTTCCGCCCGACCCGGAGGACGTGGCCGTCGTAGGTGAGGACGGTGAGCTCCTCCACCTGGTCCGACGTTCGCGGCCCCTGCCCGTAGAGCTCCGCGAGCACGGAGTGGACGCCGCAGGAGTTGTTCCCCACCATGCCGCCCGCGGTGCACCAGGCGTGCGTGGCCGGGTCGGGCCCGTACGTCAGCCCGTGCGCCTCGGCCTCGGCCTTGAGCTGATCGCAGATGACGCCCGGCTCCACGCGCGCGAGCCTCGCGTCGGGGTCGAGCTCGAGCACGGCGTTCACCGACTTCGAGAAGTCGAGGACGACGGCCGCGTTCGTACACTGCCCCACGAGGCTCGTGCCCGCGCCGCGCGGCAGGACGGGCGCCTCGTGCCGGCGGCAGACCTCGACGGCGGCGACGGCGTCCTCGGCGTCTCGTGGGACGACCACCCCGATCGGGACCTGCCGGTAGATCGAGAGGTCGTGGGCGTAGAGCGCCCGGCTGCCCGCGTCGAAGCGGACCTCACCCTGCACCCGCGCGGCGAGGTCGCGCGCGAGCGAGCGAGCCTCAGGTGGCGTCATCGCCTACCAGAAGGACAGGTCCGTGTCGCCTCCGCTCAGCTCGCCGACGAGGAAGTTGAGGAAGAAGTAGCCGAAGTAGACCATCACGACGATCAGGATCAGGTACGACCACCACTGAGCCTTCGCCGGGCGGGGGAGCCTCGAGATCAGGTACATGAGGAGGAGCGGCATGACGAGCGCCGCGAGGTTCGACATGTTGGCCGCCCAGGAGACGAGGCTCGTCGGGAGCGCCTGGAAGATGATGATCGAGATGACGATCGCCAGCAGGATCATGAAGGGGTAGTAGAACTTCCGGGGGTCGCCGCCGAGGGCCTGCCGGAAGCGGTCGCTCGAGCCGTAGACCGCGTCGACGAAGTTCCGCACGAGCATCTCGAAGACGACGATCTGCGTCGTGAAGAGGACGAGGAAGCCGATGACGAGGGCGAGGTAGAAGAAGAAGTCGCCCTCCCCGGTCGCGCGCAGCTGCTCGGCCGCGTACGTGGGCATCGTCTCCCGGCTCGGGGCAGTGCCGGTCTCCTGCGCCAGGTGGCTGATGAGGATCCCGGGAAGCAGGATGCCGAGCAGCGCGCCCGGCACGAAGACGAGCCACATCTCCGCCTTCAGGAAGCCCCACCAGCGCTTCCAGAGCGCCGCGTTCTCGGGCGTCTCGCGAAACGTCGTCCCGACCGCGGCGACCTCGCGCTTCTCGCCGCCGAGAAGCGCGGGGATGAACCCCGTCCGCGAGCCCATGCCGTAGCCCTTGTCGCGGTAGTAGTTCATGAAGACGTAGTTCAGCCCGGAGGCCATGGCCGCGAAGCCGGCGACCGCGCCGATGTCGGCCGCGTCCGTGCCCGCGGGAGGCAGCGCCGGCCGGAAGAGCCCCTCGAGGCCGTCGCCGAGGTCGCTCCACCCGACGACGAGGATGTCGATGATGAGCATCAGGATGAGGATCCCGACGACGAGCACCCAGTTCACGAGCTCGAGCGTGCGCGAGATCTTGCGCCCGACGAGCGTGATGGCGAAGACGACGGCGATGAGGAGCACCGCGAGCAGGCGCGACTCCGTGCGGTCGCCCTCGGCGGGGACGTCGCCGGTCAGGAGCGTGAAGAGGCCGTCGCCCGCGCCCGCGGCCCAGCCCCCGGTGATGAAGGCGAGGTAGAAGAGGAGGACGGCGAGGATCGTCCCGACGTAGGCCCCGGGCGGGATGCGGCCGAAGCCCATCGAGGGGACCTCGCCGGTCGCGAGGACGTAGCGCCCGATCTCCATGTTGTAGAGCGCCTGCAGGAGGATCGAGAGCAGGGCGACGAACCCGACGCCCACCCACCCTTCGGTGCCGATGGCGAGAGGGGCGAGGAGCCACTCGCCCGATCCGATCGAGAGGCCGAGCGCGACGAGGCTCGGGCCGATGACGAGCGTGACGGCCTGCTTGAAGCCGATGCGAGGCGTGTCGAAGACCTCTTCCGGCGTCGGCAGGTCGGCGACCCCGAGGGGCTCCCGCGCCCCCAACGGCCACGTGTCGCCGGTCGGAGTGGCGGGCCTCTCGACGCGACCTCTGGGCTCGACGTACTCGGCCATGTCTGTCCCCCGGAAGCTAGCGGTCGTGAGCGGCGCAACTATTGCCCCCGCGACGCGCGGTTGTCAAGCAGGCGGGCTCAGCGAGCCGACCAGCCGAGATCCATCACGAGCGGCGCTCCCGTGAACGAGCGGCCGGCGCGACCGAGCAGGAAGGCGGCCACCTCGGCCACCTCCTCCGGCTCGAGCAGGCGCTTGACCGCGTGCGAACGGAGGATCACCTCCTCGAGCACCTGCTCGTCCGCGAGGCCGTGGGCCCGCGCCTGGTCGGCGATCTGCTCCTCGACGAGGGGCGTGCGGACGAACGCCGGGCAGACGGCCGCGGCGGTGATCCCGACGTCCGCGCCCTCGAGCGCGAGGACCTTCACGAGGCCGAGGACGCCGTGCTTCGCGGAGACGTATCCGGCCTTGAAGGGCGAGGCGACGAGCCCGTGCACGGACGCGATGGCGACGAACCGCCCGTCTCCGCTCTTCGCGAGCGAGGCCCACGCGTACTTCGCGAGGAGGAACGGGCTCGTCAGGAGGAGCGCGACGAGCGCGTCCCAGCGCTCCTCGGGGAACTCTGGCACCGGCGCGACGTACTGGAAGCCCGCGTTCGCGACGACCGCGTCGAGCGAGCCGAAGCGGGCACGCGCCTCCTCGACCGCCGCCCTGTTTCCCTCCCGCGTCGTCAGGTCGGCGGCGAAGGGCTCCCCCGGCCCGGATTCGTCCGGCTCGAGGTCGACGGCGAGCACGCCGGCCCCCTCGGAGACGAGACGCTCGGCGATCGCACGGCCGATCCCGCTCGCGGCCCCGGTGACGACAACGGCCCGTTCGCTGAGCTCGAGGGCGGCCATGGCGGGCCGCCGGCCGCAACGAGAGAGCGCAGCCGGGGCGTCCACGAAGCCCCGGCTCCCTCGTCAGCGGCCTACGGGAACACTCCCTCCTCCGTGGGACAGTGCGGAACGGCGCGACCCTAACCTCGCGCGTCGCGGCGTGCAAGAAGACGAGGACGGCCTCAGCCGCCGACGAGGACGGTCGCGTGGCCGCCGACGACGGCCCCGCCGTGCGCGGTCCCGCTCCCGAGCCGCGCAGCAGGTCTTTCCGCGATGAGGACGGTAGCCGAGCCGGTCACGATCGTGTCCGGAGGGCCGGTGCAGACGCAGAGGTCGCCGACCGTCGCCGCGGGGAGGCCGCCGACGAGCACCGTCGTGACGCCGGGCCCGACCACCGGCCCTCCGACGTGGGGGACGACGCCCGTCGTGAGCGGGCACGTGTGCGCGTCGCCGACCCGCGCGGCCGGGCCCGGCACGGCTAGTTGATCGTGACGAGGCCGCCCTTGACCCGCGTGACGGCGTCGCCCTCGATGTCGACCTGAGCGCCCCGAGCCGTGAGGCTGGCCGCGGCGTCGATCTCGATCCGGGCGCCTCGCAGGCGCAAGGTCCCCGTCGCGGAGCCGATGGTGACGTCGCCCTCCGCCTCGACGGTGATGGTCCTCCCCGCCGAGTCGATCACGATGGAGCTGCGCCCGGAGGAGTCGACGATCTCGATCCGCTCGGCGCCCTCCGTGTCGTCCAGCCGGATCACGTGCCCGCTGCGGGACCTGATGGTCCGGCGGTTGTTGCCGGCGTCCTCGTTCGTCTCCGGCGGGCGGCTGCGGCCCTTGCCCCAGAGCGCTCCGACGACGTACGGGGCGCGGAGGTCCCCTCGCTCGAAGGCGACGAGGACCTCGTCGCCG
>DATAAQ010000070.1:0-6470 GCA_036260055.1 Gaiellaceae bacterium
CCTCTACGCAGGCGTCGAGTTCGAGCAGGGCGGCGACGAGGCCCGCGCGCTGCTCGACTGGCTGAGCGAGCACGGCTATCCCGGAGTCCGCGAGGACTCGGGCCTGAGCATGAAGCCGATCTCGGTCTCGGGGACGCGGCGCATCGTCGAGTTCGCCTTCGACTACGCGCGCCGGAACGGCCGCCGCAAGGTGACCGCCGTGCACAAGGCGAACATCATGAAGTTCACGGACGGGCTCTACCTCCGGGTCGCCCGCGACGTCGCGGCGGAGAACGATGACGTCGAGTTCGAGGACCGCATCGTCGATAACCTCTCGATGCAGCTCGTGCAGCGGCCCGAGGAGTACGACGTCCTCGTCTGCCCGAACCTCTACGGCGACATCGTGTCCGATCTCTGCGCCGGCCTCGTCGGCGGCCTCGGGCTCGCGCCGGGCGGGAACTTCGGGACGCATGCGGCCGTCTTCGAGCCGACGCACGGCTCCGCGCCCAAGTACACGGGTCAGAACCGCGTCAACCCCATGGCGATGATGCTCTCGGGCGTCATGATGCTCCGCCACCTGGAGGAGCGGGAGGCGGCCGACCGGCTCGAGTCCGCGGTCGCCGCCGTCATCGCCGAGGGCCGACGCGTCACGTACGACATGAAGCCGGCCCGCGACGACCCGACCGCGGTCGGGACGCGCGAGGTGGCGGACGCGATCGTCGACCAGATGGGGGTGCGGGTGTGAGACGCAAGGTGACGGTCGTCGGGGCGGGGAACGTCGGAGCGACCGCCGCGCAGGAGATCGCGCGCCGCGACTACGCCGACGTCGTCCTCGTCGACATCAAGGAGGGCCTTCCCCAGGGGAAGGCCCTCGACCTCAACGAGGCCGGCCCGGTGCTCGGCTACGAGCCGGCGATCGCCGGCACGAACGGCTACGAGGAGACGGAGGGGTCGGAGGTCGTCGTCGTGACGGCCGGCGTCCCGCGCACCGGGGACATGAGCCGCGACGACCTCGTGACGACGAACGAGGGAATCGTCGGCTCGGTCACGCGCGAGGCGGTAGAGCGCTCGCCCGACGCCATCCTGATCGTCGTCTCCAACCCCCTCGACGCGATGTGCCACGTGGCGAAGACGGTCTCGGGCTGGCCGCGCGAGCGGGTCTTCGGCATGGCCGGGATCCTCGACACCGCGCGCTTCAGCACGTTCATCGCCTGGGAGACGGGCGCGTCGCCGAAGGACGTGGCGGCTCTCGTGCTCGGCGGCCACGGCGACCAGATGGTGCCCGTCGTCTCGGCGACGACCGTCGGGGGCGTCCCCCTGCGCAGCCTCGTCCCGGACGAGCGCATCGAGGCGCTGGTCGAGCGGACGCGGAAGGGCGGCGGGGAGGTCGTCAAGCACCTGGGGACGTCCGCCTGGTACGCCCCCGGCGCGGCGGTCGCGCAGATGGTGGACGCCGTCGTGCTCGACCAGAAGCGCATCCTCCCTTGCACCGCCTATCTCCAGGGCGAGTACGGCATCGACGATCTCTACATGGGCGTCCCGGTCAAGCTCGGCGCCGGCGGCGTCGAGGAGGTCGTCGAGCTCGACCTCGGCGCGGACGAGCAGGCGGCGCTCGAGGCCTCGGCCGCCGCCGTCCGCGAGGTCGTCTCCGTGCTCGCCGGCTAGGCGGACGAGCGGCGCCCGGGCCCGAGAGCCGAGGCTACGATCGGCCGCAGTGCTCCGCCGCCTGCCCGCCCTCGCCGTCGCGCTCGTCGTGCTCGCCGCGGCCGCTGCCGCCGTCCTCTGGTTCGTCCCCTCGGACCACTACATCGTGCTCCCCGACCGCGCGCGGCCCGTGGACCCGCTCGTCGAGGTTCCCGGCGAGGAGGGCGCGCGCGACGGGTCGGGCATCTACATGGTCGACGTCCGCGTCGGCCGCGCCAGCCTGCTCGAGCGCTTCTTCCCCGGTCTCCGGGAGGGGGCGACGCTCCTCCCCGAGGACGTCCTCAACCCGGAAGGCATCAGTGACCGCCAGCGGCGCCGCAGCAGCCTGAACGAGATGTCCCGCTCCCAGAAGGTGGCGATCGCCGTGGCCCTGCGCGAGCTCGGCCGCGAGGTCGACGTGGACGCGGCCGGCGCCGAGGTCGTACTCGTGCAGCCGGGCTCGCCGGCGGACGGCACGCTCCAGGTGGGGGACGTCGTGCTCGAGGCGCGGGAGCAGCCGGTGCGGACGACGAACGACCTCCGGACGATCATGGGGCCGGTCGAGCCGGGCGAGAGCGTGCGGCTGACCGTCGAGCGCGACGGCGAGGAGGTCGAGCTCACCGTGGGCACCCGGGAGTCGCAGCAGGCGCCCCCGCGCGCGGTCATGGGAGTCCAAGTCCAGGACGCCCAGGAGTTCTCCTTCCCGCTCGACGTCGAGATCGACGCGGGGTCCATCGGCGGGCCCTCGGCCGGGCTCGCGTTCGCCCTCGACATCGTCGACGAGCTCGGCCGCGAGGTCGACGGCGGCCGCCGCGTCGTGGCCACCGGCGAGATCACGCTCGCCGGCGACGTCCGGGCCGTGGGCGGCATCCCGCAGAAGACGATCGGCGCGCGAGACGCCGAGGCCGACGTCTTCCTCGTTCCCGATCTCAACGCCGCGGAGGCGAGGCGCTATGCGGGAGATCTCGAGATCGTGGCCGTTTCCGACTTCGACGAGGCGTTGTCAGCCTTGGCTACACACTAGTTGTCGCCTCAGACAACTAGGACACCGAACCTTGCGGAAATTGCATGTTTTTCGTGGGGGCAACGCTTCAATCGCGCGGCTCCCCTCCCTAGGATGGCGGGCACTGCGGGCATGTCCAAGCGGCGCGAAATTACCTGCAACGACTGCTATTTCCGCCAGGCCGGGCTCTGCGCCCTGACGGACGGGCCGTGCCCGACGTTTCGGCCCGCGAAGCGGGCGCGCCTCGAGCCGCCGCAGCAGCCGAAGCTCGTCGCCCGCCCGGTGGGGACGCACGCGGCCGCCTGACCTAGCGCGGGAAGCCCGGAAGGTCGCGCAGCGGATCGAGGTCGGAGTCGGACGTCGCCCACTCGCGGACCCGCGGGTCGAGCTCGAGGGCGCGGAGGAGGTGTCCGAGAGCCGCGTCCCGCTCGCCGCCGAGCGCTTCGACGCACGCGAGGTTGTAGAGGACGTTGGCGTTGTCGCCGTGACGCTCGTGCGCCTCTCGCATGAGCTCGGTCGCGCGGGCGTAGTCCTGCTTGCGGTAGTGCGGGAACGCGGCGAGCCACGACTCCCAGGGCGACGGCCGGAACGCGCGGCCGACCGTTCCACCGACGACGAGGACGGTCGTCTCCGCCGTCTCGGCGCTGGCGTGGCGCTTCGCGGCCGGGTCGGGGACGAACACGAACGTCCCGGCGGGCGCGTCCACGTCGTCGCCGTCCACGGTGAAGCGCGCGTGACCGGCGGTGACGAAGTAGAGCTCCTCGTGCCTGCCCGCTCCCGGGCCGAGCTCGTCGTGCTCCTCGATGACCTCGTCGCCCGCCTGCGCGGCCGTGTAGGCGTTGACGCCGAACGACTCGATCCCGAAGCGGAGCCGCACCGGCGTCGTCGAGTAGCCTCCGGCGCCGGCGGGCACCGGCTCGATCTCGGAGATGTGCGCCGAGGCGAACGCCTTCGCGCTCACGCGGCGACCGCGGTCGCCTCACGCACGAGCCGACCGAGGCGGGCGACCCCTTCGTCGATCTCGTCCGCCGTCGCGTACGAGAACGCGAGCCGGATCGACTCCTCGCCGCCGCCCGTGAAGTAGAAGTCGGATCCCTTCACGAAGGCGACGCCGGCGTCGGCGGCCTGCCCGTGGAGCTCGGCGCCCCGGACGCCGCCGGGGAGATCGACCCAGAGGAAGTAGCCGCCCTCGGGCTCGTTCCATGACGTCCCGTCCGGCATCTCGCGCTCGAGCGCGGCCAGCATCGCGTCTCGCCGGACACGCAGGCCCGCCCGGATCCGTTCCACGTTGGAGTCGAAGCGCTCCCGGCGCAGGAACTCGTAGAGCGTCGCCTGGACGAAGATGGACGGAGAGACGTAGTTCTCGAGCACGAAGCCCTCGATCGCCGGCACCAGCTCCTCGGAGATCACGAGGTATCCGACCCGGATGCCCGGCGCGACGGTCTTCGAGAACGACGAGAGGAAGAGGACACCCTCCCCGCCCGCCAGCTCGAACACCCGGGGCAGCGGCTCGCCCGAGAAGCGGAGGAGCCCGTACGGGTCGTCCTCGAAGACGATCGCGCCGCTCTCGCGTGCGAGCGCCAGGAGGCGACCGCGGCTCTCCCGGGAGAGCGTCCGTCCGCTCGGGTTCTGGAAGGTCGGGATCGTGTAGACGAGCGCGCGGCCGCGCGTCTCGGCGAGAGCGCGCTCGAGAGCCTCGACGTCCAGCCCCTCGTCGCAGAGCGGGATCTCGTCGACGTCCGCGCCGAGGCGGCGGAGGATCGAGAGCGAGCGGTCGTAGCACGGCGCCTCCACGAAGAAGCGGACGCCCGCCGCGACGAAGTGCCGGGCGACGAAGTTGAAGGCCTGGAGCGACCCGTTCGTGACGATGACCCGGCCCGCCTCGACGCCGTGCCGGGCGGCGATCCATTCGCGGAGCGGGCCGTAGCCCCCGGGCTGGCCGTAGTTGAGCGCCGTCGCGCCGTCGCGCGCGAGCGCCTCGCGCGCGCAGTCGCCGAACTCGTCGACGGGCAGGAGGTCGGGGCCCGGGAAGCCCCGGGCGAAGGAGATGAGAGGCATGGCGCGAGTCTACTCCGGCAGCAGGCCGGACGGCCTTCCGCGCCGACCGGCCCACGGCCGCGGCGGGTGCGCCTCGGGCGTAGCTAGGCCCGGGCGCCCGCGACCTCGGCCGCCAGGCGGGCGACCTCCGTCGGGTTCGTGCCGACGCTCACGCCGTGCGCCTCGAGCGCCGCCTTCTTCGCCCGCGCGGTGCCCGAGGTGCCGGAGATGATCGCCCCCGCGTGGCCCATCGTCTTGCCGGGCGGCGCGGTGAAGCCGGCGATGTAGGCGACGACGGGCTTCGTGAGCTCCGCCTCGATGAACTCGGCGGCCCGCTCCTCCTCGGCGCCGCCGATCTCGCCGACCATGACGACGAGCTCCGTCTCCTCGTCGGCCTCGAAACGGGCGAGGACGTCGACGAACGACGACCCGACGACGGGGTCCCCCCCGATTCCGACGATAGACGACTGCCCGATACCCAGCTGCGACAGCTCGTGCCCGATCTGGTACGTGAGCGTGCCGGATCTCGAGACGAGCCCGACCGGCCCCTCGCGGAAGATCTCGGCCGGGATGATGCCGACGTTCGCCTTCCCGGGCGAGAGCACGCCCGGGCAGTTCGGGCCCACGAGCGTCACTCCGCGGGGGCGCACATGGTTGTAGACGCGGAGCATGTCGTGGGCGGGAATGCCCTCGGTGATGCAGATGACGGTCCCGATGCCGGCGTCGACCGCCTCGTAGACCGCGTCGGCCGCGAACGGGGCCGGCACGAAGATCATCGCCGTGTTCGGGCTCGTCTCCGCCATCGCCTCGCGCACCGAGTCGAAGACGGGAATGCCCTCGACTTCGGCGCCGCCCTTCCCGGGCGTGACGCCCGCGACGACGTTCGTGCCGTACGCGAGGTTGCGCGTGGCGTGGAAGGATCCCTCGCGGCCCGTGATGCCCTGGACGACCAGGCGGGTGGAGTCGTCGACGATGATCGCCACTAGCGCTTCCTTCCCGCGAGCGCGATGCGCGGAAGCAGGAGCGTCCCGTCCTCGACGCGGTCGGCGAGGAGCTCGCGCACCCGCTCGGCGTCCTCGCCGGCGCAGCCGGCCCGCTCGAGCCACGCCTCGAGGCGGAGCCGCATCTCCAGGATCTCGACACGCTCCACGGTCAGGTCCGTGTCCTCGTAGAGGCGCCGCCACTCGCCCTCCGCGAGGTTGCGGACGTGCGAGGGATCGCGGAGGCGGTCGGCCTCCTCCGCCGCGGCGTCGGTGTAGAGGTTGTCGACGAGGAGGACGCGCCCGCGGGCGACGCGGGCCATCTCGCCGAGCGCGGCCGGGACGTCGTCGAAGTGGTGGGCAGCCACGCGGCAGGTGACGACGTCGAAGCTGCCGTCGGCGAAGGGGAGGTCCTCGGCGCGGCAGACGACGTCGGGCCGCATGCCCGGCGCCGGGTCGCACGTGACCACGTCGAGACCCGCGTCCCGCAGGCGCCGCGCGACGTGGCCGCCGCCCGTGGCCACGTCGAGCGCGGTGCGCGCGCCCTTCGACCACTCCACGAGGAGGTCGAGGTCGGGTCCCTCGCGGTGCGCTTCGCTCGTGCGGTAGGCCTCCGCCCGCTCGTCCCAGACGGAGCTCACCGGGCCCCCGCCAGCTCGACCACGCGCTCGGCCGCCGAGAGCATCGTCTCCTCGACGTGCACGTTCGCCGGTGCCGCGTCCGCGAGCAGCCGCCGGCCCTCGTCGGCGTTCGTCCCGTCGAGCCGCACGACGATCGGCTCCTCGATC
>DATAAQ010000071.1:0-3554 GCA_036260055.1 Gaiellaceae bacterium
GGTCGAGGATCACGCGGCTGTCGGTCTGGGAGGACACGGCGAACGCGATCCGCGACCAGTCGGGCGCCGAGGCGCTCCTCGGCCAGGGGGACATGCTGTTCAAGCCCCTCGGCACCTCGCGCCTCCAGCGCGTCCAGGGCGCCTTCGTGACGGAGGAGGAGATCGCGCTCATCGTCAACCAGGCGCGGAGCCAGCGGGGGCAGGAGCTCGACGAGTCGCTCCTCGAGGTGCCGGAGGCGGCCGGGCACGGCGAGGAGGGCGAGGAGGACTTCGACCCGGACGAGGATCCGCTCCTCGACCGCGCGATCGAGGTCGTCGTCCAGACGCAAACCGCCTCCGTCTCCCTCCTCCAGCGGCGGCTGCGGGTGGGCTACACGCGCGCCGGGCGGCTCATCGACATGCTCGAGCGCCGCGGCATCATCTCGGGCTACGAGGGCTCGAAGCCGAGGCGTGTCCTCGTCGGCGAAGCCGAGCTCGAGCGCGTCCTCGCGGACGTTCTCTCCTAACGAACGGTTCGACATACCGTCCTAGAATTGGGGTCCCGGGAGGGTTAGCATCCGGCGACCACCGGACGGCATCAGGGCGAAAAGGGAGGTTCCGTGAACGTAAAGCGAAAGGTGCCCCTGCTCCTTCTGCTTCTCGTCACGCTCTTGCTCGCAATCGGCGCGGGCTGCGGCGGAGACGACGGGGGAGACGGCGATGCGGGCGGCGAGGCGACAGGCGCCACCGACACGGGGGAAGCGGCCCCGGGCGCCGACATCCAGGTCGGCCTCGTCACCGACATCGGCGGCCTGAACGACCGCGGGTTCAACTCGCTGGCCAACCAGGGGCTCGAGCGGGCAGCGGACGAGCTCGGCGTCGAGATCCGCGTGCTCGAGTCGCAGTCGGACGCGGACTACATCCCGAACCTCTCGACGCTCGCCGAGGACGGCTTCGACCTGATCATCTCCGTCGGCTTCCTCATGGGCGAGGCGACGCACACGGCCGCGGAGGAGTTCCCGGAGACCAACTTCGCCATCATCGACTTCGCCTACGGCGGCGAGGGCTGCGAGGAGACGAACTCGTGTGAGCTCCCCAACCTCCAGGGCCTGCTCTTCAAGGAGCAGGAGACGGGCTACCTCTCCGGCTACCTGGCGGGGCTCGTGACCGAGAGCAACACGATCTCGAGCGTCGGCGGGCTCAAGATCCCGCCGGTCGACCGCTTCATCGCCGGCTACCAGAAGGGCGCGGCGGACGCGAATCCCGACGTCGAGACGCTCAACGGCTATTCGCAGGACTTCGTCGACCAGGCGAAGTGCAAGGAGGTGGCGCTCGACCAGATCGCCAACGGCTCGGACATCGTCTTCCAGGTCGCCGGCGGCTGCGGGCTCGGCGCGCTCGACGCCGCGCAGGAGCGGAACGTCTGGGGCATCGGCGTGGACGCCGATCAGGCCTTCCTCGGCGACCATGTCCTCACGAGCTCGCTCAAGCGCGTGGACGTGGCCGTGTTCACGACGATCGAGCAGGTCGTGAACGACGCATTCGAGGGCGGCGGCGTGACGTCGTTCGGCCTGGCGGATGACGGCGTCGGCCTCGGCACGTTCTCGCCGAACGCGCCGCAGGACGCCATCGACCAGACGATGGCGCAGGCGGAGAAAGTGATCGCGGGCGAGATCGAGATCCCTGAGACGCTCGAGTAGCGTCGCGGAAGCGGAAAAGGGGCGGGCGGAGGCCCGCCCCTTTCCTCTCCCATGACCGAGCCTCCCCTTCTCGCGCTCAAGGGCATCACGAAGCGCTTTCCCGGCGTGGTGGCCAACGACGGCGTCGACTTCGAGCTCGCGAAGGGGGAGGTGCACGCGCTCCTCGGCGAGAACGGCGCCGGGAAGTCGACGCTCATGAATATCCTCTACGGCCTCTACCACCCGGACGAGGGCGAGCTCCGGCTGAACGGCGAGCGGATCGCGATCAACTCGCCGCGCGAGGCGATCGACCACGGGATCGGCATGGTGCACCAGCACTTCATGCTCATCCCGGTCATGACCGTGGCGGAGAACATCGTGCTCGCCGTGGAGCCCCGCAGAGGGCCGTTCCTCGACATCGAGGCCGCCGAGCACCGGGTCCGCGACCTCTCCGAGAGGTTCGGCCTCGCCGTGCGCCCCGACGCCCGCATCGAGTCGATCAGCGTGGGGATGCAGCAGCGGGTCGAGATCCTGAAGGCGCTCTACCGGGGCGCCGAGATCCTGATCCTCGACGAGCCGACCGCGGTCCTGACGCCCCAGGAGTCGGAGGAGCTCTTCGCGATCATCCGCTCGCTCCAGGAGGAAGGGAAGTCGATCATCTTCATCACCCACAAGCTCGGCGAGGTGCTCGAGATCGCCAACCGGATCACGGTCCTCCGGCGCGGCAAGACGATCGAGACAGTGCCTCGCGAGGGGGCGACGAGAGAGGGGCTCGCCCGTCTGATGGTCGGGCGGGAGGTGCTCCTCCGCGTCGACAAGACGCCGGCGCAGCCCCAGGAGACCCTCCTCCGGGTCGAGGATCTCCGGGTCCTCGACGAGCGGGACTTCGAAGCCGTGCGTGGGGTCTCGTTCGACGTCAAGGCGGGAGAGATCGTCGGCGTCGCGGGCGTCGACGGCAACGGCCAGACGGAGCTGGTCGAAGCGCTCACCGGCCTCCGCAAGACCCGCGGGGGGCGCATCGAGGTCGCGGGCCAGGACGTCAGCCACTCGAGCGCCCGGGACCGCCTCGACGCAGGCGTGGGGCACATCCCGGAGGACCGGCAACGGCGCGGGCTCGTCCTCGAGTTCACGCTCGCCGAGAACCTCGCGCTCCACGACTACCGGCTCGAGCCCGACTCGAAGTGGGGCTGGCTCTACCCGAAGCGGCTCGTCGCGCGCGCGAAGCGGATCCTCGGCGAGTTCGACGTGCGCGGCGGAGGCCCGCAGACGCTCGCGTCCTCGCTCTCGGGCGGCAACCAGCAGAAAGTCGTCGTCGCGCGCGAGGTCTCGCGCAACCCGCGGGTGCTCGTTGCCGCGCAGCCCACGCGCGGGCTCGACGTGGGCGCGATCGAGTTCGTCCACCGCCGGCTCGTCCAGGAACGCGACGAGGGGCGGGCGATCCTCCTCGTTTCCTTCGAGCTCGACGAGATCCTCTCCCTCTCCGACCGCATCCTCGTTCTCTACGAGGGTCGGATCGTGGGCGAGTACCCGCCCGACGTCTCGGAGGAGGAGCTCGGGATCGCCATGCTCGGCGGCCGCCGCGAGGACGAGGTCGCCGTCTGAGCGCCGCCCCGCCCGTTCAGCAGCACCCGCCTGAGGGCGGGGCTCCGACTACCGGGCTCGTGCGGTTCTACGAGCGCGCCGGCGGCCTTCTCGTCCCCGTGGCCGCGGCTCTCCTCGCGTTCATCATCGGCGGGCTCGTCATGCTCGTGACGGAGAAGGAGCTCTCCGCCCCGTTCGAGGCGTACAAGGCGATCTTCGAGGGCTCGGGCCTCTCGTGGTTCATCCCCGGCGTCGGCGAGACCGCCGAGGAAGCGCGCGACCTGCAGCAGACGCTCATCGTTATGACGCCGCTCC
>DATAAQ010000072.1:0-2415 GCA_036260055.1 Gaiellaceae bacterium
GCCTGGGCCTTTGCCGCGCGAGGACGACAGGCATGTCATGGGTCCAGGGCAGCAGGCCCCCGAGCGCCGCAACCTCGAGACCCCGCCACCGCCGAAATCCTTCCACACCCCCGTCCCCAGTGGAAGGCTCGTCTGGGGACAAGCTTCCGAAGAAGCCGCAAAATGCGAGCACTGGCTCGGGGCCGCTTTCTCGGGGCGCCCGGCACGAACGTCCAGTGGCCGCCCCGCCGGCGCCTTGTTAGAAGAGGAAAGCCCCCGTTCCCAGGGGCTTCCTAGAGCGGATGATGGGACTCGAACCCACGACCTTCTGCATGGCAAGCAGACGCTCTAGCCAACTGAGCTACATCCGCCTGGACGGCTCAGTATAGCCGCTCGACGGGTCGCCGACCGGCCTCAGGAGGCGCCGTCGAGCGCCTCGTTGACGAGGCGGTCGGCGAGCTCGCTGTGCTCGCGGCGGACAGCGGTGTACGCCACCCGGCCGAGCCGACGCCCGAGCCGGGCGGCCTCGAGCGAGAGCTCGATCAGCGCCGCGTTCTTGATGCGGTACTCGCCGCGCATCTGCTTGACGAGGAGCTCCGAGTCGGAGACCACCTCGACGTCGTCGAGTCCGAGCTCGAGCGCCTTCGCGAGCCCCGCGACGAGGGCGCGATATTCGGCGACGTTGTTGGTGGCGACGCCGATCGCCTCACCGTGCGCCGCAAGCGTCGTCCCGTCCGGGCCCTCCAGCACGTAGGCAGCCGCCGCGGGCCCGGGATTCCCGCGAGCACCACCGTCGGTGTAGAGGCGGGCCCTCACAGGAGCGCATAGACGTCGAACGCCGGCTCCTCGTAGGGATGGGCCGCCCGCAGAGCGGCGACGACCTCGTCCTGGCGATCCACGGGGAAGACCGTTTCCAGGCGAAGCTCCGCGACGTGCTCCTCCCGCCCTCGCTCGCCGAGGGCCGGGTTCGTTCCCTCGCCCGCGAGGAAGGTTCCCGTCCCCTCCGTGTACCAGGAGCAGCGCTCGTAGTCGCCGATCCGCCCGGCTCCCGCGGCGAAGAGCGCGTCCCGCACGACGTCGAGGGCCTCGCGCGGGACGAAGACGACGAGCTTCCGGCTCCCGGCGCTCACGTTTGCCTCGCCGGACGGGCGGGAACGCCGAGCGCATGACGACGATGAGCGTGCGGCCCCGACCGACGCCCGAGGAGCGGGCCGAGGTCGAAGTCGAGGTCGAGGTCGAGGAGGATCTCTCCGTCCTCGCTGCCACGATCGAGGACTGGGTCGCCTACCGGCAGGGATGGGAGCTGACGCTCCACGAAGGTCACGACTTCGGGCGGGCCAACAACGTCGAGGCTCGCCTGCTCCTCGCCGCAGGGGAGCAGACGTCGACGCTCGTCTTCCGGCTCGACCAGCTGGACGACGCCACCGACACCGGCGAGGAGCTCGTCCTTCGCTTCGAGGAGCAGGACGGGATCTCCAAGCTCGCGCGCCTGCGCGCGAACGGCCTCGACGTCGAGCTGTTCCACATCCTCACCTTTACATAGGCGCGCGCAAGCGACCCGAAGCCATCACACCCCGCGCAGCACGCGTGCGGGCTGGGACGCTACGCTCGAAAGCGGGTGGAGGCACGGGGTGGCCCCGTGCCCCGAGGAGGTCGCCCCGCGCACCTCGTCACCCGTGCCGACCTCCGCTACTCGACGACGTCGATCTGGGCCCGCTGGAGCTTCCCGGAGTAGTCGACGTAGATCGACTTCCACTCCGTGTAGAAGTCGAGCGCGGCCTGGCCGGCCTCGCGGTGGCCGTTCCCGGTCGCCTTCGTGCCCCCGAAGGGCAGGTGCACCTCCGCCCCGATCGTGCCGGCGTTGATGTACGTGATTCCGGTGTTGAGGTCGCGCATCGCCCTGAACGCCTTGTTCACATCGCGGGTGAAGATCGAGGAGGAGAGGCCGTACTCAATGCCGTTCGCGATCCGGATCGCCTCGTCGACGTCGTTCGCGCGGATGAGCGCGGTCGTCGGCCCGAAGATCTCCTCCTGCGCGATCCGCATCCCCGGCTCCACGTCCCCGAAGACCGTCGGCCGGTAGAAGAAGCCCCTGTCGAGGCCGTTCTCGGTCGCGATCTCGCCGCCGGTGAGGAGCTTCGCGCCCTCGTCCTTCCCCACGTCGGTGTAGGAGTGGATCTTCTCGAGAGCGGAGCGGTTGATGACGGGCCCCACCTCGGTGTCGTCCTCGAGACCGCTCCCGAGCCGGAGGCTCTCGGCCCGCTCGACGAGCCTTGACTCGAGCGCGTCGTAGATCTTCCCCGACGCGATCACGCGGCTCGCGGCCGTGCAGCGCTGGCCCGACGTGCCGAACGCCGACCAGACGATGCCGTCGACGGCGAGCTCGACGTCGGCGTCGTCCATGACGATGATCGCGTTCTTGCCGCCGAGCTCGAG
>DATAAQ010000073.1:0-7787 GCA_036260055.1 Gaiellaceae bacterium
GAGCACGGCGTCGAGGTGCGCGCGCCCGGTGAGGAGCCCGCGCCCTCGCGCGCCTCCTTCGACGTGGGGGAGCCGGCCGCCCCGGCCGATTCGCTCCACCTGTTCCTGAACCAGATCGGCCGCTACCCCCTGCTGACCGCCCCCGAGGAGGTCGCGCTGGCCAAGCGCATCGAACGCGGCGACGCGGCCGCCAAGGAGCGGATGATCAACTCGAACCTCCGCCTCGTCGTCTCGATCGCCAAGCGCTACCGAGGCCACGGCGTGCCCTTCCCGGATCTGATCCAGGACGGCGTCATCGGGCTCAACCGCGCGGTCGAGAAGTTCGACTGGCGCAAGGGCTACAAGTTCTCGACGTACGCGACCTGGTGGATCCGCCAGGCCGTCCAGCGCTCGGTCTCCGGGCAGGCGCGCACGATCCGGGTGCCCACGCACGTGGACGAGCGCCGGCAGACGCTCGGGCGGCACGCCCGCAGGCTGGAGGCGGAGCTCAACCGGCCTCCGACGGCCGCCGAGCTCGCCGAGGCGACAGGCCTCTCGCTCAAGCACGTGGAGGAGGCTCTCGGCGTTCCCGAGGCGCGCGTCTCCCTCAACCAGCCCGTCGGCAACGAGGAGCAGGGCGAGCTCGGCGACCTCTTCGCCGACGAGAACGCCGACGATCCCGGCGAGCTCGCGGACGAGGAGCTTCGCCGCCGGGCGGTCCGCCTCGCTCTCGCGGAGCTGCCGGAGCGCGAGCGGCGCATCCTCGAGCTTCGCTTCGGGTTCGCCGGCGAGCCTCGCTCGCTCGAGGCGATCGCCGGCGAGCTCGGCGTCACCCGCGAGCGCGTGCGCCAGTTGGAGAGCGCGGCTCTCAGGAAGCTGACCGGCGTCCTCGACGGCCTCCAGGAGGTCGTCGAGACCGACGAGCTGGCCGTCGCGGCGTAGCGCCGGGCGCCCACGACCGAAAGGACGTCATGAAGAACACCATCCATCCCGACACGAGAGTCGCGACCGTCACGTGCACGACCTGCGGCACGGCGTTCGAGACCCGGTCGACGCGGCCGTCCGTCGAGGTCGAGATCTGCTCGGCGTGCCATCCGGCGTACACCGGCGTCGCGCGCGAGGTTCGGCGGGGGAGCCGGATCGAGCGCTTCGAGCGCCGCCGCGCCGCGGCCCGGCAGCGGGCCGGCGCCGCGACCGGCTGAGGCAGCGGGGAGCCGCGCCCCGGCTCCCGCGTCGGTGCTACGGCTCGCGCTGGTGCCGGGGCGGCGAGCGTCCGGGCGGCTGAGCGACGGGCTCCGGCGACGGCGCCGGCGGGATCGGTCTCGTCTCCGGCGCGCCCGGCGCGACCGTGAGTGCCTCGCCGTGGTGGACGAGGTCGAGCGCGTCTCCCTCGAGGAGGTCGTAGCGGGCGCCGTCCGGGCGGACCTCGACGCGTAGCCGGCGGCGCCGGTACCTGAGCCCGAACGCGAGGCGGGTCAGCGGCGCCGGCAGTCGCGGGGCGAACGCGAGTGTCTCTCCGTGGTCGCGCAGGCCGCCGAAGCCGGCGACGGCGGCCAGCCAGCTGCCGGCCAGCGAGGCGAGGTGGACGCCGTCGCGCGTGTTGAACGCGAGGTCGCGAAGGTCGATGAACGCCGTCTCACGGAGGTAGTCGTACGCGAGCTCCAGGTGCCCCACCTCGGCGGCGACGATCGCCTGGATCGACGCCGACAGGGAGGAGTCGCCGACCGTGATGCGCTCGTAGTACGCGAAGTCGCGGGCCTTCTGCTGGGCGTCGAAGTGCTCCCCGCAGGCGTACAGCGCGAAGACGAGATCGGCTTGCTTCACGACCTGGCTCGAGTAGAGCAGGAAGTAGGGGAAGTGGAGGAGGAGGGGATAGTCGTCGGGCGGCGTTCCCTCGAAGTCCCACGGCCGGTAGCGCGTGAACCCCTCCGCCTGCGCCGTGACCCCGAGCTCGTCGTCGAAGGGGATCACGATCGCGTCCGCCGCGCTCCGCCACGCCGCGGCTTCCTCCTGGTCGACGCCGAGCTCGGCGGCGCGCTCCTGGTGGCGAACGGCGACGTCGGCGGCGGTGCGGAGGTTCCGCGCGGCCATCAGGTTCGTGTAGACGTTGTTGTCGACGAGGGCGGTGTACTCGTCGGGGCCCGTGACGCCGTCGACCCGGAACCCGCCCTGGGCGTCGTGGTGCCCGAGCGAGCGCCACAGCCGCGCGGTCTCGACGAGGAGCTCGAGCCCCGGCCCGCGCTCGAAGTCCTCGTCCTCGGACGCGACGAGGTAGCGGCGTACGGCCTCCGCGACGCCGGCGTTGACGTGAAACGCCGCCGTCCCGGCCGGCCAGTAGCCCGAGCACTCGTGGCCGCGAATCGTCCGCCAGGGGAACGCCGCGCCCTTCAGGTAGAGGTCGCGGGCACGCGCCTGCGCGAGGTCCATCGTGGCGTGGCGCCAGGCCACCGCGTCGCGAGCGGCCTCGGGGGCGACGTACGTGAGGACGGGCAGGACGTACATCTCCATGTCCCAGAACGTGTGCCCGTCGTAGCCGCGCCCCGTCAGCCCCTTCGCCGGAATCGCCCGCTGCTCGGCGCGGGCGCCCGCCTGCAGGACGTGGAAGAGCGCGAACCGGACCGCCTGCTGGAGGGGCGGGTCGCCGTCGAGCTCGACGTCGGCGTGAGTCCAGAAGTCGTCCAGGTACTCCCGCTGTCCCCGTTGCAGCCCCTCCCAGCCCGTCCGCCTTGCGGCCGCGAGCGCCGCGTCGACCTGGTCGCGGAGCGCGGGCAGCGAGCGCTGGCTCGACCACCCGTAGGCGAGGAACTTGACGAACCGGAGAGGCTGACCGGGCGCGAGCTCGGTGCTGATCGTGACGCGAGCGAGGTCCGGCTCGCTCTCGGTCGCAGTCACGGTCCCGTCCGGCCCCTCGACGACGTGATCCATGCCGGCCGCCATCCGCAGCCCGCTCGCGCGCGTCCGGTGGACGAGCCCGGCGCGGAGGTCGCGGTGCCTGTGCTCCTCCGCGACGAGGGGCGCCCGCAGCGCCGCCGCCGCCCGCGGGTCGTTCGCCTGCTCGGGCTCGGCCTCGTTCGCGACGAGCTCCGACTGCACCACGATGCGCGCCGGCTGGTCGATCGGCTCGACGGCGTAGGCGATCGCGGCGACGGAGCGCTGGACGAACGAGACGAGCCGCGTGGAGGAGATTCGCACGGCCTGCCCGGCGGGCGAGACCCATTCCACGTCGCGCCGCAGGACGCCTTCGCGGAGGTCGAGCAGGCGCTCGTGCCGCACCAGGTTCCCGTAGCGAACGTCGAAGGGCTCGTCGTCGACCAGCAGGCGGATGAGCTTCCCGTTGGTGACGTTGATGATCGCCTGCCCGGCCTCCGGATACCCGTAGCCGCCCTCGGCGTACGGGAGCGGGCGCGTCTCGTAGAACGCGTTCAGATACGTCCCGGGCAGCCCCCACGGCTCTCCCTCCTCCAGGTTCCCCCTCAGCCCGATGTGGCCGTTGGCGAGCGCGAAGATCGACTCGCTGACCGGGAGGACGTCGAGGTGGAGCTCACGCTCCGGCACGCACCACGGCTCGACGCCGAAGACGTCCTCGCCGATCATCGGGCGACCCCCAGGAGCTCGGCCAGGTCCTGGACGACGACGTCGGCGCCGCGCCGTCGCAGCGCGTCCGCCTGCCCGGTGCGGTCGACGCCGACGACCCACCCGAAGGCGCCGGCGCGTCCTGCCGCGACCCCGGCGAGCGCGTCCTCGAAGACGGCCGCCTGCTCCGGCTCGACGCCGAGCGCTCGCGCGGCCGCGAGGAACGTGTCGGGCGCGGGCTTGCCGGCGAGTCCGTCGCGCTCCGCGACGACGCCGTCGATCCTGACCTCGAAGAAGTGCTCGATCCCGGCAGCGGCGAGGACGTCGCGGCAGTTCGTGCTGGCGGAGACCACCGCACGGCGCAGGCCCTCGTCGCGAACCGCCTCGACGAAGCGGACCGATCCTTCGTACGGCTCGACTCCCTGCTCGCGGATGAGCTCGAGGACGAGCTCGTTCTTGCGCGTGCCGAGCGCGTGGACCGTCTCCGCCGCGGGCGGGTCGGCCGGCGATCCCAGCGGGAGATCGATCCCGCGCGACGCGAGGAACGAGCGGACGCCGTCGAGCCGCGGCTTGCCGTCGACGTACTCGTCGTAGTCCGTGGGTCGGTCGAAGGGCTGAAACGGCTCGCCCGTCCGCTCGGCCCGCTCGCGCAGGAAACCGTCGAACATCTGCTTCCACGCGGCCGCGTGGATCTTCGCGGTCTGCGTGAGGACGCCGTCGAGGTCGAAGAGGCAGGCGGCAATGCCCTCGGGCAGCCCGACCGTCCCCGCGTCGCGAGCCTCGCCTGCGGCGAAGCTCACGCCGGAACGCGCGTGGTCGAGGACGGCGGGGTGGCGAGCACCTCGCCGCCGAACCTAACGCACCGTCGAAGCGGGCGCGGGATGACACCGCCCCGGACTCACGGAGGAAGTCAGGGCGACCAGATCCAGGCGTCGTTCAGGAGCGCTCCGTCGTCGCCCGAGGCGTCCCAGCGTGCGCCGCCGAAGACGAGCATGTCGGCTCCCGCAGCGACGACGGTCCGAGCGGTGACGAGGTCCCCCGTGTCGAGCGGCGGCACCTCCGTCCACGTGTCGCTCGCCGTATCCAGGATCCAGCCCCGGTAGCCGAAGTAGTGGCCGCCCGACTCAGTGAGGACGCCGCTTCCGAAGTCCTCCTCACCGTCGGGCGCTTCCGGAAGCGGCGACCACTCACCGGTCTCCGGGCGGAGGATCCCGCCGTACGGATAGGTGCGGCCCCAGTTGCCGATCTCGCCTCCGTCGGCCCCGCCGAGCATGGGGTTGATCAGGCGACCGTCGTCCGGCACCCAGGGGCCGGTGGCGAGGATCTCGGAGTCCGGCAGGCGTCTCCACGAACCCGTGTCGAGGTCGAGCGCGGCGGCACGGGTGACGGCCGGCTCCTCGGCGCCGGGGTTGGGGACGAGCTCGTGCTCGAAGAGGACCAGCTCACGCCCGCTCCACGCCATCGACCGGTCGAACGAGGGCGACAGCGGGTCAGCCGGGAGCTCGCTCCACGAGCCGGCGGCCGGGTCGAAGATGACGTCGGGCCGCTCGCCTTGCTCGTCGCTGCCGGTGTAGGCGACGAGCCCCTCGCCCGCCTGCACGATCCCTCGGTAAGGGTCGAGGTCGTCCGCGGGGAGCGGCAGCTCCTCCCAGCGGTCGTCCTCGATGCGATAGGCGAGGAAGGCGCTCGGGGCATTCGGCCTCCCTGGGTTGCCGGGAATCCAGACGAACGCGGTTCCGCCCACGACGAGCCCCTGGGCCCATTCGAACGGGACCGGAGAATCGGCGACTCGCCGCCACGCGCCTGTCCGCGGGTCGAAGGCGGCTCCGTCGGCGAGTGGGGGCACCTCGGGAGGGACGCAGGAGGCGCTCGGCGGGCACGGAGGCGCGTCGCTGCCGCCGATGAGGAGGACCTCCTCGCCCGTCCAGAGGCCGAGCGCCCCCTCGCGAGCGCTCAGCGGGCCGGCCGGTAGCGCCTGCCAGGCATTTCCCTCTTCGGCGGCGTCGGAACCGCGGCTCGAGGACTCCGTCGGGCCGCAGGCCGCGATGAGGAGTGCCGCCGATCCCGCTGCGAGAACAACGAGGAATCCGAGCCCGGGTCGCATGTCGATTGGACGGTCGGAGCGCACGCCTGGTTCCCGCTCCGCTCGAGGCCTTGCTCTTCGTGCCGGGCCGGTCAGCGCTGGAAGAGGGTGACGGGAAGGCCGCCCTTCGGCCGCAGCGTCACGAGGGGCTCCGGACGTACGTCGTGGCCGGGGGCCGGCCGGGGCCGCCAGCTCCGGGCGAGCGTCGCGAGTAGGAGCTTCCCCTCGACCCAGGCGAAGCCTTCGCCGATGCAGACCCGGGGGCCGCCCCCGAAGGGGAAGTACGAGAAGCGGGGCCGCCGACGCGGTTCCTCCGAGCGCCAGCGCTCAGGCTCGAACCTGAGCGGCTCGGGAAAGAACCGCGCGTCGCGCTGGGTGACGAACGGGCTCATGACGACGATGGAGCCGGCCCGAACGAAGTAGCCGCCGATCTCGTAATCGACGAGCGCCCGCCGCCCGATCCGCCAGACCGGCGGGCAAAGGCGCAGCGTTTCGCGAAAGACCATCTCCGTATAGGGGAGTGCGGCGACCTGCGCGGCCGTGGGTAGCCCGCCGTCGAGGACCTCGGCCAGCTCTGCGTGGAGCTTGCACTCGACCTCTGGGTGCCGCGCCAGCATCGCCCACGTCCACGTGAGCGCGTTCGCCATCGTCTCGTGGCCGGTGAGCAGGATCGTCATCGCCTCGTCCCGGGCCTGCCGCGGCGGGCCGTCGGCGAGCGCTGCGAGGACGCCGCGCTTCGCACCGTCGCTCGCTCGACCCACCGCGAGGAGCTCCGCCACCGCGCTCTCCAGCCGCTCGTGTGCGCGCTCGTGGCTGCGCCTTCTCGGCGCCGGCAGTCGGTCGAGCGCTCTGGAGAAGGGACGCACCGAGCGAGCCTGGTGCTCGAGAACGAAGCCGAGCGCCTCCCGGATCTCGGCCGCGCGCCCGTCCAGATCGGCACCGAAGAGCGTGCGCCCGACGACGTCGAGCGTGAGGCGCATCATCTCCTGGTGGATGTCGAGCCGCCGGCCGTCGTACCAGCGGGCGGAAACGTCGGCCGCCGCGGCGACCATGTCGTCCGCGAACCCGGCGATCTGCTCGTGCCGAAAGGCCGGCTGCATCGATCGCCGGCGGCGGCGGTGGATCTCTCCCTCGCTCGTCAGCAGTCCTTCGCCGAGGAGCCCCTTGACCTCTTGCAGGACTCGTCCCTTCGTGAAGGCGTCGTGGTCGGTGACCAGCACCTGCCGGATGTGCTCGGGGTCGACGAGCAGGACGTAGTCCGTCCCTCTGAAGCGCCAGCGGGCGACATCCCCGTACTCCCGCGCGAGCGCGAGCAACGAGCCCAGCGGGTCACGCCAGAGCGCGAGCGCGTGCTCGCCGGGAAATCGTCGCCTCGGCCCCGGGGGCGTGCCGCGCCCGTTCCTCAAAGGTGGGAGATCTCGTGGAACAGGGGTCGGCCGTTGAAGTCATGGCGCGCCCAGGAGCTGCCCGGCCGGGTCAGCGCGTAGACGATCGTCGGGAACGACCGGACGCGGAAGCCCGCCAGGCAGTCGAGGAGCGCATGCCCCTCGGCGAGCCCGAAGGTGAGCACGAAGCGCCCGCCGGACTGCCGCCAGACGCTCGCCAGAAGGGCGCGCAGCACGGCCGGCCGGCTGCCCTCGACCGCGATGTGGGTGATGTTGAGCTGCGGAAGCAGGGCGCCGCTTCCCGCGAGCCGCGGCCCTCCCCGGACCCGTGCGGTCAGGTTGTGAACCGCCCGGTAGACGGCGAGCGACCTCGGGTAGGCGAGCACGCGCGTGCGCTGGAAGGCGGACTGGTCCCAGGCGGCGAGCGCGCCCACGATCCGCCTTCCTTCGCGGACGACGTGGAAACGGTCGAGCGTCAGCCCGGGTGTCTCCAGGACCCGCGCGAACCGGTCTTCCGTCCAGACGGGAGCGAAGTTGTGACCCGCGTTGAAGCGGTCGAGAAGGGCGACGAGCTCCGGGAGGTCGTTGTTCGTCGCGGTTGTGACGCCGTTCGGCCGCCACCTCCCCGACGTTGCGCGGACCACGGCGCAGACGCGAACCCGTCCCAGGGCCCGGTAGAGCGGCATGCCGCGCCGGCTGCCGGCGAGCGCTTCGGCCGCGCTGTTTCCAACGAGGATCGACGTGTATCCGAGGTCGGCGGGCAAGTC
>DATAAQ010000074.1:0-3287 GCA_036260055.1 Gaiellaceae bacterium
CCTCGGCGCCCGCGTCGCCTGCCGCACCGCAGAGGCGACGGGCGCCGTAGGCGTCCTCTGCCTCGCCTTCCCGCTGCAGCCGCCGCGCCGGGCGGGGAGCGCCCCGGCGGAGAGCCGCCTCCACGAGCTCGATGCCGTCCCGGTCGCGACGCTCGTCGTCCAGGGAGACCGAGACCCCTTCGGGATGCCGCCCGCCTCGCCCCGTCGCAGAGTCGTGCAGGTGCCGGGCGACCACGGCCTGCGAACCGGCCTGGATCGGGCGGTCGCCGCCGTGCGCGCCTGGCTGCCGGCCGTCCTCGTGGAGGCGGCGGCGCGTCCGTGATGCGCCCGCATGATTCGAACATGCGACCTCTGCCTCCGCAGGGCAGCGCTCATCCCCGGAGCTTCGACGCGGGGGAACCGATGGTTCCCGCACGAGCCCCCTTTTGCGAGCAGGCGAAGGTGCGCCCGGCATGATTCGAACATGCGACCTCTGCCTCCGCAGGGCAGCGCTCTATCCCCTGAGCTACGGGCGCCCGGGAAGGGTCAGTGTAGCGGGCGTGCTGCCGAGGAGCCGACCTCGAGGTCGGCATCCCGCGGCACCTCGGCGCGCACGTAGGCGAGCGCGACGACGACTCCGTCCGAGCGCGCGGCGCTCGTCACGCGGCCGACCGTCTTGTCGCCGTAGCGCACCTCGGTGTCCGGCCCGGGGACGTCGCCGCCTTCGAGACGGAGCACCCGGAGGCCGCGGTTCGCGTGGCCGCGGTAGTGGAGGCGCGCGATCGGCTCCTGCCCCGGGTAGCAGCCCTTCGTGAGGCTGACGGCCCGCTCGACGAGCCCCGCCTCCGCGGGGAGCACGCGGTCGTCGACCTCCTTGCCCCAGGCGGGCGTCCCCGCCTCGATCCGCAGGCGCTCGAGCTCGGCCTCGTCGACCGTCGGCTCGAGGTCCGTGTCGAGAACCTCGACCGCCGGCGAGCCGTAGTCCGTGTTCGGGATCCCTTCGACGTCCCCGCCGAAGACGAGCGTCGACGTGTGCTCCTCGAGCTCGATCTCGGCCCTGGCGGCGAAGCGCGCGCGCCAAAGGTGCTCGCGCACGACCTCCCCGAGCCCGGGCTCCGTGAGGAGGAGGAAGTCGTCCTCGCCCCGGCGGAGGACCCGCAGGGGCGCGATCACGCGGGCCTTCGGGGTCAGGAGGAGGGCCTCGCACGAGCCGCCCGGCTCGAGCGCCGCGACGTCGTTCGAGAGCATGCGCTGGAGGAAGGCCTCCGCGTCGGGGCCGGTCACGGCGACGAAGGCCCGAGGGCGTTCGGCGGAACCGATGAGCACGCTTCCAGTGTAGGCCGAGCGTTCCTATACTCGCGGCTCCGATCGGTAGCCGTCCGAGAAGGGAGTACGCAATGAGGAGATTCGCCCTCGCGGCGTCGTCCGCGCTGGTCGCGCTCGCCGTTGCAGGCCCGGCGCCCGCCGACGTCAAGATCTCCGACCGTCCGTACGTCCGGCACGACGGAGGAACGGATCAGACGATCGCGGCCTGCTCCGTCAACAACCGCCAGCAGAACGAGCCCGCGGCGACCGTCGCGCCGCACGACCCGATGCTCATGACCGCCGGCGCGAACGACTACTGCCCCGTCCCGACGACCGGTGACACGTGGGCGGGCTTCTACTACTCGTCGGACGGCGGGACGACGTGGACGAACAGCCTGCTGCCCGGCTACCCGACGGACACGTCCGCCGAGGGCCGGGCATCGCCGCTCCACGGGCTCGTGACGTCCGCCGGCGACCCGGTGCAGGAGTGGGACAACTTCGGCCACGTCTACTACGGCGGCATCGCGTTCAACCGCACCCAGCCCGCCAACGGCTCGATCTGGCTCGCCCGCTACAGCTGGCAGGCGGGCCCGACGCCCGACTACGAGTTCACCACGATCGTCTCGCGGGGCGCCTCGAGCCCGCTCTTCGTGGGGAACTTCGAGGACAAGGTGCAACTCGGCGTCGACCGGGGGGCGGCGAGCCCGCACTCGGGGAACGTGTACATGTGCTGGACGCGCTTCAACGCCAATCCGAACGCCAACCAGGTCTTCTTCGCCCGCTCCACCGACGGAGGCCGGACGTTCTCGCTGCGGCGCATCTCCCGCACCGTCGAGGGAAGCCAGTTCTGCGACATCGCCGTGACGAGGGACGGCACCGTCTTCGTCGCCTGGCGGCAGTTCGAGGGAGCCCGCGGCGCGCAGGTGCAGCCGAACGCCGTCGTGTACGTGAAGTCGACGAACGGCGGGCTCTCCTTCACGCGGCCGGACGTCGCAGCGGAGTTCCTCCCCTGGGACGTCACCGACCACTACGGCGACCCCGTCGCGGCCGGACGCGCGACGTACGAGGCCTGCCTGGCCGCGGACCGGACGCCGGGGCAGTGCCGCTCGCCGGAGCCGCGGAACGACGCCCGCGACTGCGGGGACGGGCCGTTCGTCTGCCAGTCGGGCTACGTCTTCCACCGTCAGGCGAGCCAGGTCCGGATCACCGCCGACCCGCGACCGACCGGCGATCCGGACGCCGCGTACGTGGTCTACGACGCGACGGTGCCGGGCACGCAGACGCCGACGGGGACGAGCTACGGGACCCTCGGCGTCTCCGGGACGGGCAGCCAGGCCGCCGTCTACTTCACCAGGACGACGAACGGCGGCAGAAGCTGGAGCGCTCCCGCCCGCATCGACCCGGAGCCGAAGGGGCATCAGTTCTTCGCCGACGTCGTCGCCGAGGCCGGTCGGCTGCACGCGATCTGGCAGGACAGCAGGGCCGACTGCGCGAGCGGCCCGCCCGACACGCCCTCCGGCGGCGACTTCCGCACCGTGCCGTTCGCAAATCGGTGGGTGGAGGAGAACCCGCCCGGCGGAGTCAACTGCGAAGCGGTTCCGGGCTCGGACACCGCCGGGCTCGTGAGCGTCTACGCGACCTCGGCGGACGACGGGGCGAGCTGGAATGCGCAGATCGTCTCGCAGCCGGGCGTCCTCACCATGCCGCAGTACGAGCAGTTCGGCTTCCGGGACGTGCCGTTCTTCGGCGACTACAACTACGTCGCCGCCTCGGGCTCGACGGTGCTCATGGACTGGACCGACCAGCGCGACACCGTTCCGGGAGTCGACCCGCGCTATCCCGAGGACGGGGTGGACGGGTTCGACGTCCTCAACTGCCTGAACGCCGAGACGGGCGCGGACCCCTGCGCGAACGACGGCGGTCTCGACCAGAACATCTACGGGGCGGTCCTCGACTAGGCGCCCGCGAGACCGAACGAGAGAGGGCGGCCTCCCGGGCCGCCC
>DATAAQ010000075.1:0-11751 GCA_036260055.1 Gaiellaceae bacterium
GAAGGGTGTCCGTCTGTGCAGCAGCGGGGCTCACCAGGGCGAGCACCGCTCCCAGGATGACCGCGTTGCACGCCGCTCTTCTCAATGCCGCGACCCCGTCGCCTGTGTGAGTAATGCGAGTTCAACGTGCCCAAGCAGAGCGACGGCGAAACGGAACCCGCGGCCGAACGCCGAAGGCCCTTTTCGCCAGGCTCAGAGGGTCACGCTGCGCTCTCTCCACGCAGCGGCGCTGCATACTGATTGCTGATTCAGAGTGGAGGCGGCGGGAATCGAACCCGCGTCCGCGATCGCACCGGGAAGAGCGTCTACAAGCGTAGCCTGCGCTTTGCCTTCGCCCGCCGGCCGGTTCGCAGGCGACCTACCGCCGGGCTAGCCATCCTTCGGTGTCCCGCTTCGGGCGATTGGCTCTCCCTCCGCGGCGAGCCCGTTTTCTGACGCCGCTACCCGATCCACGGGCCGAGACCGGAGCGACGCGCTGCCTAGTTCCTAGGCGGCGAGTGCGAGTTCGTTCTTCGCACTTGCGTTGTTCCCGGTTGTTTTACGAGGCCAACCGGGGACCTCGGCTTGCAGCTCCTCCGGAGAACCGACCACGTCGAAACCAGGTCGCCCCCAGAGGTCAAAGTATAGCTCGTGCAGCTCGGTCCCCTCAGGCTGACGCAGGCGCTCGTCCTGCGCCTCGACGCGCTCTCGAACGGCTCGCTCGCGCTCTTCCTGCTCGCCTCGAGCTGGGACGCGCTCTTCGACTTCTTCGGACTGCCGCTCCCGCGTCCGGCCTTCTACGCGCAGCTCCTCGGCGCCGCCCTCGTCGCGTTCGCGCTCGTCGAGTGGGCGCTGGCCGGGCGACCGGGCGAGCGGGCCGTCACGCTCGCCGCGGCCGTGGGGAGCGCCCTGGGAGCAGCCGTCCTGGCGGCGTGGCTCGCCGCCGGCGAGACCGGGGCCGACACGCACGGTCTCGTGGCGCTCTGGTCGGTGGCAGCCTTCCTCGCCGTCGCGGCGGCCGCCCACGCCGTCGTCCTCACCCGCGGCGGCTCTTGAGCGCCCTCTCGATCTGGCGCCGGGCGTCCCGCTCGGCGATGTCGCGCCGCTTGTCGCGCGCCTCCTTCCCGCGCGCGAGCGCGAGCTCGATCTTCGCCCGCCCGTCCTTCCAGTAGAGCCGCGTCGGCACGAGAGTCAGCCCTCGCTCCTGCACCTTGCCGATCAGCGAGGCGATCTCCCGCCTGTGCAGGAGGAGCTTGCGATCCCGGTCGGGATCGTGGTTGGCGATGTTCCCCTGCGCGTACTCGGGGATGTGCGCGCCGACGAGCCAGACCTCGCCGTCGCGGACGTCGGCGAAGGCGCGCTGGAGCGTGACGTGGCCCGCGCGGAGGGACTTCACCTCCGTCCCGGTGAGCTGGAGGCCCGCCTCGAAGCGCTCGAGCAGGTGGTACTCGTGGCGCGCGCGCCGATTCTCGGCGATGAGCTTCGTCCCGCCGGCCATCCGGCCATTGGACCAAAGAATTCGCCGAGCCGGGTTCGCTTTCGTCCACCCCTCCGACCGACGTTCCGCTTGCGCGTAGTGCCTTCCGGTGAGGCTTCGCCCTACTCGCGCCCCGTGCTCGGCGCAAGCGGCACACTAGGACACGGCCGTTCGGGCTACAAGAGGTGTGGACGACTCTTTACCGCAAAGAGCGTCAAATGCCTCGCCGGGTGGCGACGTCGCGCTCCGCGAGTGCGAGCTCGACCTTGCCCTCCTCACGCCGGATCGACTCGACCCGGACGGTGATGGGATCGCCGAGCCGGTAGGCGCTGCCCGTGCGGCGTCCGACGAGCGCCGTCCCGAGCGGGTCGAGCTCGAAGTAGTCGCCGGGCAGGCGGCGCGCCGGCACGTAGCCCTCGAAGACACCGTCGAAGCGGACGAAGATGCCGGAGCCGATCGCGCCGACGATCTCGCCGTCCCAGACAGCGTCCCAGCCCTCGTGGAAGAGCCGCCGCTCGAGCAGCCACGCGAGGCAGATCTCGTCGGCGCGGTATTCGAGCCGGGACGCCTCGCGCTCGCGGACGGACGTCCACTCGGCGAGCTCGGCAAGGTCGGCGGGGAGTTCGGCGTCGAGCAGGCCGAGCTCCCGCAGGAGCGCGCGGTGGCAGACGAGATCCGGGTAGCGACGGATCGGCGACGTGAAGTGGCAGTACGCCCGGCTCGCGAGGCCGGAGTGGCCGAGGTTGCGGGGGTCGTAGCGCGCCTGCTTGAGGCTCCGGAGCACGAGCGCGGGGAAGGCCTCGCCGCCGCGTCCCGACTGCTCCGTGTAGCGGGCGACCTGGGCGCTCGCGCGGGCGGCGAGCCGCGCCGCCTCGGCGGGAGTCAGGTGCTCGGGGACGGGCGGCGTGGGCACCTCGAGCGCCGTCAGCTTGGCGAGGAGGAGCTCGACCGCCTGCGGGTCGGGCCGCTCGTGGACGCGGTAGAGGGCCTCGCGACCGCGCCCCCCGAGCAGCCCCGCGACCGCCTCGTTCGCGAGGATCATGAGCTCCTCCACGAGCGCGTGGGCGAGCGGCTCGCTCTCGATCCACGCGCGCTCGACCCCGCCCTCGCCGTCGAACGCGAAGGCGATCTCGCCCGTCTCGATCTTGAGCGCGCCGCGCCCGTAGCGGCGGCGGCGCAGGGCGAGCGCGACCCGCTCGGCGAGGCGGAGCGACTCCAGGAGCTCGCCGCCGGCGCGCTCGTGGCCCGCGAGGATCGCCTGGGCGTGCCCGTACGTGAGCCGCTCGCGGCTGCGGATGAGGCTCCGGTAGAAGCGGGCCTCGCCCGGGACGAAGTCGCCGTCGAAGGGGATCTCCACCGTCACGCACCGGCGCTCCTCGCGGGGCCGCAGGCTGCAGAGGTCGGCGGAGAGCCGTTCGGGGAGCATCGGCTCCACCCGGCCGGGGACGTACACCGAGAAGGCCCGCTCGGCCGCGTCGTGGTCGAGGGGCGCACCTGCGGGCAGGTAGGCGGACACGTCCGCGATGTGCACCCAGGCGCGGGCGCCGTCGCCCTCGCGCCGGAAGGAGAGCGCGTCGTCGAAGTCCTTCGCCTCCTCGGGATCGATCGTGAACGCAAAGAGGTCGCGGAGGTCGACCCGGTCCGGCTCCTCGCCGCTCGGCTCCTCCGGGACCGGAGGATGGGAGCGGCGGACGCCCTCGTGCCAGAGCAGCCCCTCGAGGACCGCGTGGACGTCGTCGCCGCGCCCGAGGACGCGCTCCAGTCGAGCCCGCCCCCGGCCGAGGCGCAGGACGACCAGGTCGCCGACGGCCGCCTCTCCCGCTCCCTTCCGGTCGACGACGACCGGGACGCCGCCCTCGAAGAACGGCTCGCCGACCAGGAGCTTGCCACGGCGGGCGAGCTCGCAGACGAGGAGCTCCACCTAGGAGGCGAGCAGCGCGAGCAGCGCCCGGCGGGCGAGCGCCAGGCCCTCGTCGGGCTTCGTGAGCGGGTCGTCGATCGCCCGGAGCTTCGGCCTGATCCCCGTCTCGCTGATGTCGACGCCGCCCGGCGTGACGTACTTCGCCGTCGTCAGCTTCAGGGCGCCGCCGTTCGAGAGAGGCTCGATCGACTGCACGGACGCTTTCCCGAACGTCCGGTCGCCGACGATGGTCGCGCGTCCGTTCTCGGCGAGCGCCGCCGCCACGATTTCGGCCGCGCTCGCGCTTCCCCCGTTCACGAGCACGACCAGCGGGAGCGTCGGGTGAGCGGGCGTCCCGTCCACGGAGTACGCGCGGACGTCCTGGTGCGCGCCGTCGGTCCTGACGACGACTCCCTCCTCGACGAAGAGCGAGACGGAGTCGACGGCCTGGGAGAGGAGACCTCCCGGATTGTCGCGCAGGTCGAGCACCACTCCCTCGGCGCCGGCCTCGACGAGCCGCGCGGTCGCGCGGTCGAGCCGGCTGGCGGTCCCGACGGGGAAGGAGAGGACGCGCAGGTAGCCGAGCGTCACCTCGCCCCCCTCGAGCACGCGCGACTGGATCGGGGGGACGTCGATCTCCTGGCGGACGACCTGGAACCGGATCGTCCCCCTCGTGGCCCGCTTGACCGTCAGGTTGACGACCGTGCCCTTCTCGCCCTTGATCAGCGCGAGCGAGCGCTCGAAGGGCATCCGCCAGGCGGGCTTTCCGTCGATGCGGACGATGACGTCGCCGCGGCGGATGCCGGCCCGCTGGGCGGGGCCCTTGAACGCGGCCGTGACGACGAGACCTTCCCTGGAGGGCCCGACCGTCAGGCCGATCCCGGAGTACGAGCCCTCGGTGCGGTCCTTGAGAGCCTCGAACTCGGCAGGGCTCAGGTAGTCCGTGTGCGGATCCTCGAGGCCGCGGATCAGCTCCTCGACGCTCGGGCGCCGGAGCACCGCGGGGTCGATCGAGCGGTAGTAGGAGCGGGCGAGGTCGGCGCGTACCTCCTCCACCAGCGTGACGGCCTTCTCCCTCGGGCGCTCCGCCGGGGCGACCGCGGTGGCGGGGTCGGCCGGTCTCGTCAGCGCGAACCCGAGCAAGAAGGCCCCTGCGACCAGGAGGGCGACCGCAGCAAATCCACCCGCTCGTCTCATAACCCCGCTCGCTGAGTATAGATTCAGCCCGCGCGGGTCAGATCCGCAGGAAGCGCCGCAGCGTGATGCCGGACCCGGCGGCCCCGACGAGCAGGCTGACGCCGACGAGCACGAGCGCGACGACCGGGAAGCTCCACGCGCGGATGTCGTCGGGGCTGTCGATTCGGCCCATGATGCCCGGCAGAGCGAGCTCCTTGGCGAGCAGGAGGAGGACGACCGCGAGGAGCGAGCCTGCGAGGCCGCAGAGGAGCCCCTCGAGCATGAAGGGCGCGCGGACGAACCAGTTCGTCGCGCCGACGAGCTTCATCACCTCGATCTCGCGCCGGCGCGAGAAGATGGAGAGCCGGATCGTGTTGGCGATGAGGATCGTCGAGGCGACGAGGAGGATGACGCTTCCGATCAGGAAGATGGCGCCGATGATCGTCGCGACCTGGAGCACCCGCTCCGCCTTCTCCTCGCCGTAGGTCACGCTCTCGACGCCGGCGGGCGGCGGGTCGAGGCCCCTGGCGATCGCCTCCGCGTCCTCGGCGCGCTCGGGGATGATCTCGTACTTCGCCGGCAGCGGGTTCCTCGCGAGGCTGCCCGTGATCTCGGGGTACTTCTCCTTCATCTCCCGGAGCGCGTCCTCCTTGGACACGAACCGGAAGGACTTGACGTCCGGGTTCGCCGCGAGCTGGGCGCGGACCGCCTCGATCTGCTTGTTCGTCGCCTCGCCGTCGCACTTGATCGGCGTGCAGAAGAAGACGCTGACCTCGATGTCCTTCTTGACGTGGTTCGTCCACGAGAGCACCCACGTCCCCAGGGCGATGAAGAGCCCGAGGAGGAACATCCCGATGAGGACGGTCATCACCGCCGCCGCGGTGGTGGAGAGGCTGCCCGCGATGGAGCGGAGGGCTTCCGAGACGAAGAGCCGCGCCCTCAGGAGCCGTACCCCCCGCGCCGCTCGTCGCGGACGACGACCCCTTCCTCGAGCGCGATCACGCGCTTGCGCATCTTGTCCACCATCTCACGGTCGTGGGTCGCCATGACGACGGTCGTCCCGGTGCGGTTGATGCGGTAGAGGAGTTGCATGATCCCCACGGACGTGTCCGGGTCGAGGTTCCCGGTCGGCTCGTCGCAGATGAGGAGCGGCGGGTGGTTCACGAACGCGCGCGCGATCGAGACGCGCTGCTGCTCGCCTCCCGAGAGCTCGTGCGGGTAGCTGTTCATCTTGTGTCCGAGCCCGACGAGAGCGAGGATCTCGGGCACCTTCGCGCGGATGCTCCGCTTCGAGTCGCCCTGCACCTTGAGCGCGTAGGCGACGTTCTCGGCGGCCGTCCGGTCGGTGAGGAGCTTGAAGTCCTGGAAGACGCAGCCGATGTTGCGCCGGAGCATCGGCACCTTGGAGCGCTTCAGCCGGGCAAGCTCGCGGCCGCCCACGATGATGCGGCCGTCGGTCGGCTCCAGCTCCTTGAGCAGGAGCCGCATGATCGTGGACTTGCCCGAGCCCGAAGGCCCAACGAGGAAGACGAACTCGCCCTTCTCGATCACGAACGTGGCGTCCCGGAGGGCGACGACGTTCGGGTCGTAGACCTTCGTCACGTCGTCGAAGACGATCATCGGCGCGGCCGCCGCGGCGGGCTCGGCCGCGAGCGGGGCGACGGCCGGACGACCGTTCGCCGGCGCCGCAGGCGCCTGCGTCGTCTCTGTCAGTGGCTCTGTCACGTCGATCTCCCGCACCGGACTCACACCGAGGGGCGCCCGTTCCGAGGCGCGCCGGTTCTAGGCTTCGTAAGAGCGCCGGAGTTTACCGTAACGGACGGCCGGAGCGACATCTACGCGACGCTTCCGGTCGCCCGCGCGAGGAGGTACGCCTGGATGAGCGCGTCCAGGTCGCCGTCGAGGACGCCCTGGGCATTCCCCTGCTCGACCTCCGTCCGGTGGTCCTTGACCAGCTGGTACGGGTGGAGGACGTAGCTGCGAATCTGGCTTCCGAAGCCCGTGTCGAGCACGTCGCCCCGCTCGCTCGCGAGCTCCGCCTCGCGCTTCTCGAGCTCGTGCTCGGCCAGGCGGCTGCGGAGGATGCGGAGCGCCGTCTGGCGGTTCGAGAGCTGCGAGCGCTCGGCCTGGCACTGGACGACGATCCCGGTCGGCACGTGCGTGATGCGGACGGCGGAGTCCGTCTTGTTGACGTGCTGGCCGCCCGCGCCGCTCGCCCGGTAGGTGTCGATCCTGAGGTCGTTCTCGTCGATCTCGAGCTCGACGTCGTCGCTGACGAGCGGACTGACGATCACCTGGGCGAAGGAGGTGTGCCGGCGATGGGCCTGGTCGAACGGCGAGAGGCGGACGAGCCGGTGGACGCCGCGCTCCGCCTTCAGCGTCCCGTACGCGTTCTCGCCCTCGACGGTGAACGTGGCCGACTTGAGCCCAGCCTCTTCACCCGGCGAGACCTCGATCAGCTCGGTGCGGAAGCCGCGCGCGTCCGCCCAGCGGAGGTACATGCGGAGCAGCATCTCCGTCCAGTCCTGCGCGTCGGTGCCGCCCTCGCCCGCGTGGATGGAGACGACCGCGTCGCCCGCGTCGTACTCGCCCGTGAAGAGCGACTCCTCCTGGAGGCGATCGAGGTGCCGCTTCAGGGAGGCGACGCTCGCCTCGACCTCGTCGAGCTCGCCGTCGTCGGAGGCGAGCTCGAGGAGCTCGCGGAGGTCGTCGGCCTCCCCGCTCAGCTCGTCGTAGCGGGCCAGCCGGCGACCAAGGCGGGCGTGCTCGGCTGAGAGCCGGGCGCCGCGCTGCTGGTCGTCCCAGAAGCCGGGCTCACCCATGGCGGCCTCGAGCTCGGCGAGCCGCGCCCGCAGCGCCTCGGGGTCAAAGGTAATCACGGACCCAGGCGAGCTGGGTCGCGATCTCCTCGAGGTGGCGCTCCACGAGCGGGCGGTCGGCCATCGGCTGGATGGTAGCGGGCGGCGCCGGTGGTCTTGCCGTGGCAGACGCCGTCGTGCCGGGGAACAGCGCCCTGGGGCCGCCGCGGGCCTCCCTCCGGGCTCGAGCCTATCGCGCGCGGGCGCGCGCGTGGCGCGCGGGGTGTGCCGGATGCCTCACGGGGTCGCGCCGCGGCTCAGGAGCCGTGGCACTTCTTGTACTTCTTGCCCGACCCGCAGGGGCACGGGTCGTTGCGGCCGACCTTGTCCCAGTCGGATGCCACTCGCTGGCCCGTCGCCACGGAGGTCGCAGCGCCGGCGGCCGCACCCGCCGTCGCGGTCCTCGACCCGGCGGGGACGGTCGCCCCCGCGCCGGCCGCCTGGATCGCGTCCGCGCCCGCCAGCGACTCGTGCTCGTAGACGAGCCCGCCCCCGTTCGGCCCACCGCCGTCCGGCGCGGCCGCGGGCTCCAGCGCCGGAGGCGCCTCCGGGCGCTCGATCTGGACGTGGAGGAGGTAGCGCACGATCTCCTCGCGGATGATGTCGCGGAGCTCCTCGAACATCGCGTGGCCCTCGGCGCGGTACTCGGCGAGCGGGTCCTTCTGCGCCATCGCGCGCAGGTGGATGCCGTCGCGGAGGTACTCCATCGCCTCGAGGTGCTCACGCCAGCGCAGGTCGACGACCTGGAGGATGAGGAAGCGCTCCACCTCGCGCATGAGCTCGGGGCCGTACTCCTCGACCTTCGCCGCGTAGGCGTCGCGGGCGTCCTCCTGGAACTCCTCCAGCAGCTCGTCGCGCGACATCGACGCGAGGTCGAGCTCGTCGGGGCGGACCTGCGTGTCGTAGAGCGACTCCATCTCGTTGAAGAGCCCGTCGAGGTCCCATTCCTCCGCGTATTCGGACCCGGTGTGCGCGAGGACCATGCGCGCGACGACGTCGTCGAGCCACTCCGCGATCTCGTCCGAGAGGTCCGCGCCCTCGAGCACGCGGCGGCGCTGCTCGTAGATGACCATGCGCTGGACGTTCATGACGTCGTCGTACTTGAGGACGTTCTTGCGCGAGACGAAGTTCTGCTCCTCGACCTTCTTCTGCGCGTTCTCGATCTGCTTCGTGAGAATCCCCTGCTGCATGGGCTCGTTGTCGGGGACCTTGAAGCGCTCCATGATGTTGTAGATCCGGTCGCCGGCGAAGAGGCGGACGAGGTCGTCCTGCCCCGAGAGGTAGAACCGCGACTCGCCGGGGTCGCCCTGGCGCCCGGAGCGGCCGCGCAGCTGGTTGTCGATCCGCCGCGCCTCGTGCCGCTCCGTGCCGAGCACGTACAGGCCGCCGACCTCGCGGACGCCGTCCCCGAGCTTGATGTCGACACCGCGGCCGGCCATGTTCGTCGCGATCGTGACGGCGCCGCGCTCGCCTGCGTCCTTGATGATCTCGGCCTCGCGCTCGTGCTGCTTCGCGTTCAGGACGTTGTGCGGAATCCCCTGGCGCGTCAGGAGCTGCGAGAGGTGCTCGGAGACCTCGACGGAGATCGTGCCGACGAGCACCGGCTGGCCGACCTCGTGCCGCTCCTTGATGTCGCCCACGACCGCGTCGTACTTCGCCTCCTTCGTCTTGAAGATGAAGTCGTTCTCGTCCATGCGCGCGACCGGCACGTTCGTCGGGATCTCGACCACCGAGAGGTCGTAGATCTCCTGGAACTCCTTCTCCTCCGTCTTCGCCGTGCCGGTCATGCCGGCGAGCTTCTCGTAGAGGCGGAAGTAGTTCTGGAGCGTGATCGTCGCCAGCGTGACGTGCTCCTCGCGGATGGCGACGTTCTCCTTCGCCTCGATCGCCTGGTGGAGGCCCTCCGACCAGCGGCGCCCCTCCATGATCCGGCCCGTGAACTCGTCGACGATCTTGACCTCGCCGTCCTGCACGACGTAGTCGACGTCGCGCTGGTAGAGCGACTTCGCCTTGAGCGCCTGGATGAGGTGGTTCACGAGCTGCGCGTTCCGCGGGTCGTAGAGGTTTTCGATCCCGAGGGCGCGCTCGACCGTCTCGATCGCCGACTCCCGCGGCGAGACGGTCTTGAACTTCTCGTCGTACTCGAAGTCCGCCTCGTCCTCCGGCTTCTCGATGCCCTTGGGGACGAACTTCGCCGGCACGCCCTCGAGCGTCCGCACGATCCGGGCGAAGTCGTAGTACGTCTTCGCCGCGGTCTCCGGCTCGCCCGAGATGATGAGCGGCGTGCGCGCCTCGTCGATGAGGATCGAGTCGACCTCGTCGACGATGCCGTAGAGGTGGCTCCGCTGGACGGTCCCCTCGAGGGAGGTCGCCATGTTGTCGCGCAGGTAGTCGAAGCCGAACTCGGAGTTCGTCCCGTACGTGATGTCGGCGGCGTACGCGTCCTTGCGCTCCGCGAAGGGCATCATGTTGCGGATGAACGCGGCCCGCATGCCGAGCCGCTCGTAGACGGGGCCCATCCACTCGGCGTCTCGCCTGGCGAGGTAGTCGTTGACGGTGATGAGGTGGACGCCACGTCCCTGGAGGGCGTTCAGGTAGAGCGGCATGGTCGCGACGAGCGTCTTCCCCTCGCCGGTCTTCATCTCGGCGATGTCGCCCTCGTGGAGGACGATGGCGCCCATCACCTGAACGTCGAAGTGGCGCAGGCCGAGCGCGCGCCTGGCGGCCTCGCGGACCGCGGCGAACGCCTCGAAGACGAGCTCGTCGAGGTCCTCGCCGTTCTCGAGCCGCTGCTTGAAATCGGCCGTCTTCGCGGCCAGCTCGGCGTCGGAGAGCTTCTCGAAGTCGGGCTCGAGGGTGGCGACGTAGTCGGCCTGCCCGGCAAGGCGCTTGAGCCGTCGGCCCTCGCCGACGCGGAGAACCTTCTCGAGAGCGCCGTAGTTCTGTGGCATCAGTTCAGGGTAGCGGCCGAGGTCAGAGGGGGTCGACTGTCAGCTCCCACCGACCCTCACCCACCCTATCGGCACGAGCGACGAAGGACTGAAAGCGCTCGCGGCCGCGGCGCCGGAGCTCCTCGACGGCCGGCTCCCAGGCGGGCTCGAGCGCGGACGCCTCCTGCCCGTCCACGAGCACGGTCTCGTCGCCGGCCGGGGCGACGACGACCTCGAGCGCGGAGATCTCCTCCGGCAGCTCGAGCGCGACGGGCTCGGAGCGAAGCGCGCGGCCCGCGACGGCCCACCCCAGGCGGCTCCTGCGCACGGCGCGGACGGCGTACGGCGGCTCGAGACCGAGCTCCCCGGTGAGGGCGGGAACTGCCTCGGCCGCGACGTCGCCGGTGACGGCACCGCCGGCGAGCACGGAGAACTCGAGCTCCGCCAGCGGGCTCGACGCGAGCGCCTCGACCTCGACGAGCCCGGATGCGTCCCACTCGCGCGGCCGCGAGAGGCCCGAGACGCCGCTCTCGACCCAGCGGAAGGCCCGCGGATCGCTGAGGTCGTCCGCCGTCAGGTGACCTGCGGCTCGATGAGGCCGTAGTTCCCGTCGCGCCGCCGGTAGACGACGTTGACGTCGTCCGACTCGGCGTTCTGGAAGACGAAGAAGTCGTGCCCGATGAGCTCGAGCTGGAGCACCGCCTCCTCCGGGCTCATCGGCTTCACCGCGAACTGCTTCGTCTTGACGATGAGCGGGTGATCCTCGTCCGGGACGACCGGACGGACGCCGACCTCGGGCCCGTTCGCCTGGTTGCGGTGGTTGGGACCCCGCCGGCGCTTGTCGCGGTAGCGGCGCGCCTGGCGCTCGAGCTTCGCGACGATCAGGTCGATCGACGCGCGCATGTCGGTGGAGCTCTCGCGGGCCCGCATGACGGGTCCCTTCGTCCAGACGGTCGCCTCGGCGATCTGGTTCTCGGAGATGGAGGGGTTCCGCTCGACCGCCAGCTCGAGCTCGAGCCGGGCGGCGTCGTTCAAGTGCTTGTCGAGCTTCCGGAGCTTTTCCTGGGCGTAGCTCTTCAGGGAGTCGCTCACCTCGACGTTCTTGCCCTTGACCTGAAGTCTCACCAGAGCCTCCTCGTCGACTTGGGCTCAATCTACCGCAAAGAACGGCGCGCAGATCAGCGGCGGACGGCACGGGCGAACGTGACGGCGTGGACGCTGCGGGCGCCCGCGCGGCGGAGCGCGACGGCCGCCGCCGCGACGGTCGCACCGGTCGTGTAGACGTCGTCCACGAGCGCGACCGCCGGCGGCGCGGTCGCGGCCGAGAAGGCGTCGCGGACGTTCGCGCGCCGCTGCACCCGCGAGAGGCCGCGCTGGCGCTCGACGCGCCGTCGCCGCGCGAGGAGCGGGACGGCCGGGAGCTCCCAGCGC
>DATAAQ010000076.1:0-15383 GCA_036260055.1 Gaiellaceae bacterium
CGAGGAGCTCGCGGACCGAGCTCTTCGACTCGTCAGCGCGCCCGTCCATGCGGCCTCGCGCGGCGACGCTTGCGCCGGGCCTCGCGCCGGGCCGCGGCCGTGGCGGCCGCCTCGTCCATCCTCGTCGCGTCGGCGTCGCCGTCCGTCGCCGCCACGGCGGGCTCAGGGACGCGCTCCGGCGTCGCCGCGGGCGCCTCGACCGCGACGACCTCGCCGTCCTCGATCTTCTCGCGCAGGCCGGCCTCCTTGCGCTTCTCCCACTCCGGCTCGCGCTCCTTCAGGGTGGCGAGGAAGGGCGTGGCGATGAAGATCGTCGAGTACGCGCCCGAGGCGATGCCGATCAGGAGCGCGAACGCGAACTCCTTCAGCGTGTCGCCGCCGAAGAGGATCAGGGCGGTGATCGGCAGGAGCGTGATGAAGCTCGTCGCCAGCGAGCGGCGGACCGTCTCCCAGAGGGACTGGTTGGCGATCGCGGCGAAGCTCGACTTCCGCATGAGGCCGATGTTCTCGCGCACGCGGTCGAAGATGATGATCGTGTCGTACATCGAGTAGCCGAGGATCGTGAGGATGGCGGCCACCGTCGCAGCCGTCACCTCCCAGCCGACGAGCGCGTAGACGCCCATGGCGATCGTGACGTCGTAGAAGAGCGCGCGGAAGATCGGCAGAGCGAACTTGAACTCGAAGCGGAACGAGACGTAGATGACGATGAGGATCAGCGAGACGACGATGGCGAGGATCGCGCCGCGGAGGATCTGCTCGCTGAAGCTTCCCGAGACGTTCCGCACGCCGAAGGAGCTCGCGTCCAGGTCGCGCTCGAGCGCCTGCGTCAGCTGCGTCTGCTCGGAGCTCGTGAGCGACTCCGTCTTGATCTGGAAGCGCGTGTACCCGGCCGGGCTGCTCTCCCCGCGGCCCTGGATGACGGCGTCGCCTCTGCCGAGCGCCGCTGCCTCCTCGCGGACGCGCTCGACGGAGACCGGCTGCGCCGTCTCGAACTCGATCTGGCTCCCGCCGCGGAAGTCGATCCCGAGGTTGAGGCCCTTGAAGGCGATCAGCCCGACGGCGACGGCGAGCGCCACGCTCGCGGCCGTGAACCAGATCCGGCGCCGGCCGACGATGTCGATCCGCTGCCAGGCCGGGATCCGCTGGGCGCTCGCGCCCATGAAGGCCGGGTTGTTGAACCAGCGGAAGCCGCCCAGGACGCCCAGCAGGGCTCGCGTCGCGAGTACCGCGGTGATCATCGAGATGAGCGTCCCGATGAGGAGCATGAGGGCGAAGCCCCGCACCGCTCCGGTCGCCGCGGCGAAGAGGACGGCCGCCGTGATCATCGTGACGACGTTGGCGTCCACGATGGTGGCGAACCCCTTCCGGTACCCGGACGCGATCGCGGCGCGCACCGATTTCCCAGCGCGCACCTCTTCCTTGATCCGCTCGAAGATGACGATGTTCGCGTCGGCCGCGACGCCGATCGTGAGGATGATCCCGGCGATTCCCGGCAGTGTCATCGTCACGTTGAACGCGAGGATCGCGCCGTACAGGAAGACGCCGTAGACGGCGAGGCCGATGATGGCGACGAGGCCGAGGAAGCGGTAGACGAGCAGGAGGAAGACGGCGACGGCGACGAGCCCACCGATCGCGGCGACGAGCGCCTCGCGGAGCGAGTCCTCGCCGAGCGTCGCGGAGATCTGCGTGCGGTCGACCTGCACGAACTCGACGGGAAGCGCGCCCGTCTGGAGCACGAGCGCGAGGTCCTGCGCCTCCTCCAGGCCCTCGAGCCCCGTGATCTGGGCGTTCCCGCCGGCGATCCCGTCCGGGTTCTCGTCGAAGTCGATCTGCGGGAAGGAGCGGATCTCGTCGTCGAGGACGATGGCGAACTGCTGGTTGTAGACGTCGTTCGCCTGGCGGTCGGTGACGCCCGCGAGGCTCGCCTGGGAGGCACCGCGCTGGGCGAGCTCGCGCGTGATGTCGTGGAAGGTGTCGCCTCCGCGGTCGGTGAAGTCGAGGAGGACGTTGGGGTTGCCGAACTGGTCGAAGTCCTGCCGCGTCCCGCCCGCCTCGAGCTCCTCTCCGGTGAGCGGCGGTATCGGGTTCTCGGCGTCGTTCGGCCGGTACTGGAAGAGGTAGTACCACGTCCTCGTCGGCGGGGCGTTGCCGGGACAGACGACGGCGTTCGTGCCGCACGTGAGGACGATGCGGTTCTCCGGCACGACGTAGAACCGCGAGCCCTCCGGCGCCTCGCCGTTCGGCAGCAGGTCGAGGAGCTCCTGCTTGGTCGCGGCGGGGCCGGCCAGCCGCTCCTTCTTCGTCCCGTAGAGGTACCACTCCCGCGGCTCCACTCCCTCGTCGAGGCGGTCCTCGCGGGTCAGGAGCGGCAGCAGCGCGGCTCCGGGGCGGATCTCGCCCGTCGCCGTCTTCGAGCGGCTGTCGATGTGGCCGTTGAGGTCGTAGAAGGCGAGCTGCGCCGTCTGCCCGATGACGTCGGCGGCGCGGGCCTGGTCGAAGACGCCGGCGAGCGCGACCGCGATCTGATCCTCGCCCTGCTTGCGGATCTCGGGCTCGGCGACGCCGAGCTTGTCGACGCGGTCCCGAATGATCTCGACCGAGCGGTCCAGGTCCTCCTCCGTCAGCTCCTGGCCGCGCTCGGGACGCGCCTCGAGGACGACCTCGAGGCCGCCCTGGAGGTCGAGACCGAGCGTCGGCTGGCGGACGATGCCGAGGACGACGATTCCGGCGACCGCCGCGAAGAGCCCCGCGAGGATGAGGAAGTAGCGGCGCACGTCGCCTAGGTGCGGGCCTTCTCCTCGGGCACGGGCTCGGGCTCTTCGGCCGTGACGCCCTCGTCCGCTTCCGGCTCCCCCTCCCCCGGCTCCGACTCGTCCGGCGGGACGACGCTCGCGATCGCGCGCCTGGCGACGGCGATCTTCACGTCGGCGTCGACCTCGAGCTGGACGCGGTCCTCGTCGATCGCGGTCACCTCGCCGTAGATCCCGCCCGCCGTCACGACCTCGTCGCCGACCTTCAGCGAGGCGAGCATGTCCTGGTGGCGGCGCGCCTGCTGGCGCTGGGGGCGGATCAGGAGCACGTAGAGGACGCCGAGCATCAGCACGAAGAAGAGAATGAAGCCTGAGTCCACCGATCCTCCTAGCCGGGTACCTCGGTCGCCGCCTCGAGCTGCTCGAGCGCGCCGGCCTTGAAGGCCCCGAGCTCTCCGCGTCGGATCGCTGCGCGCGCGCCCGCGGTCAAGTCGAGCAGGAACCGCACATTGTGCTCGGACAAAAGTATCAGTCCGAGCAGCTCCTGTTGGTTGACGAGGTGGCGCAGGTACGCGCGCGAGAAGCGGCTGCAGGCACGGCACGAGCAGTCCTCCGCGAGCGGGCGGGCGTCCCGGACGAAGCGGGCGTTCCGCAGGTTCAGCCGCCCCTCCCACGTGAGGGCAGAGCCCGTGCGGCCGAGCCGCGTGGGCAGCACGCAGTCGAACATGTCGACGCCGCGCTCGACGACCTCGAGGACGCCCGCCGGGTCGCCGATGCCCATGAAGTAGCGAGGCCGATCCTCGGGGAGGAGCGGCGCCGCCCAGGCGACCGTCTCCAGCATGACGGCGCGGTCCTCCCCCACGCTGAGGCCACCGAGCGCGTGCCCGTCGAACCCGAGCCCGGCGATCTCCTCGATCGAGCGGCGGCGGAGCTCCGGATCCGTCCCGCCCTGGGCGATGCCGAACAGGAGCTGGCCCTCCGCGCGCGGAGCGGCGAGCTGGCGCCCGGCCCAGAGCGTCGTCGTCGCCGTCGCCGCCTCGAGCTCCCGGCGGGGCACCCCGGCGGGCGGGCAAACGTCGAGGCACATGGCGACGTCCGAGCCGAGCCTCCGCTGGATCTCGGCGGCGAGCTCGGGCGTGAAGCGGGCCGGCGCGCCGTCGTACACCGAGCGGAACGTCACCCCGTCGGCGTCCGCCGCCAGGATCGTGTCGCGGAGCGAGAACACCTGGAAGCCTCCCGAGTCGGTCAGGATCGGCCCGTCCCACCCCATGAAGCGGTGGAGGCCGCCGAGCTCCGCGACCACGTCCTCGCCGGGGCGGAAGTGGAGGTGGTACGTGTTGCCGAGGAGGATGCTCGTCCCGAGCTCGCGCAGGCGCTCGGGGTCGAGGCCCTTGACGGTCGCCTTCGTGCCGACGGGCATGAAGGCCGGCGTGGGGACGTCGCCGTGCGCCGTGTGGAGGACGCCCGCGCGGGCCTCACCGTCCGTGGCGGACACGGTGAAGCTCACGACACGGTCTCTCTCCGCTTCCGACCGGTTTCGCGCGCCACGCGCGCATCTTCGCGCGCTACGCTCGAGCCGGGAGGAGGCAAGGGGTGGCCCCTCACAGGACGAGCATCGCGTCGCCGAACGAGTAGAAGCGGTAGCGCTCCTCGATCGCGAGCCGGTAGAGCCGCCGCGTCTCCTCGACGCCGACGAACGCCATCACGAGCGCGAGGAGCGACGATCGGGGCAGGTGGAAGTTCGTGACGAGCGCGTCGACGCGCCGGAACTCGAAGCCCGGCGTGACGAAGAGGTCCGTCCGCCCCTCGAGCGGCGCGCCGCGCGCGAGCGACTCGAGCACGCGCACCGTCGTCGTTCCCACGGCGACGACGCGGCGTGCCGCGCGGACGCGCTCCCAGGCCGCGGCCGTCACGCGGTAGCGCTCGCTGTGGATCTCGTGCTCCGCGAGCGTCTCGGTCGCGATCGGCCGGAACGTGTCGAGCCCGACGTGGAGCGTCACCCGTTCCACGGTCAGCCGAGCGAGGAGCTCGGGCGTGAAGTGGAGGCCGGCCGTCGGCGCGGCGGCCGAGCCGGTCTCGTCGGCGTAGATCGTCTGGTAGCGCTCCGGGTCCTCGAGCGGCCGTGTGATGTACGGCGGGAGCGGCGCCTCGCCGGCCGGCTCGCCCTCGAGGCGCACCCGCCACCGGCCGCCTCCCAGGCTCTCGAGGAGCTCCACCGGCCCCAGCCGCATCCCCGGTCGAAGCCGTCGGCTCGGCCGCGCGAGCGCCTCCCAGAGCCGGTCGCCGGCCTGCTCGAGGAGCAGGACCTCCGCCTCTCCGCCGCCCGGGCGGCGGAGACGCAAGCGGGCCGGCACGACACGCGTGTCGTTCACGACGACGACCTCGTCCGGCGCGACGAGGTCCGGAAGGTCCCGGAACAGCCGGTGCTCGGTCTCCCCGCTCCCACGCCGGTAGACGAGCAGCCGGGAGTCGTCCCGCCGCTCGAGCGGATGCTGTGCGATCAGCTCGGGCGGAAGGTCGTAGTCGAGCTCGGAGGTGCGCATGCGCCGTCCGACCGCAAGAGTAGATTCGCGCCGTGGATCGCGACGCCCTCGAGCGGGCCCGGAGGCGCCTGGCGGAGGCCGACGGCGCCGGCCCGTCGGCGGCGGAGATCGACGCCGTGCTCGAGCGGGCGCGCGCGGGGCTCGAGGGGCTCGCGGCGACGGCGGCAGAGCTCGAGGCGGCCGTCCCCGAGCGGCTGGGCGCGGCGGTCCGCGCGAGCATGGAGGCGGAGGTTCTCCCCGTCGCCCGCCAGATCGCCGAGATCCGGGGGCTTACCGGTTGCGTCGTCGGCGCCGTCGAGCGCGTCGGCGGCGAGATCGCGGCCGAGCGGGCGGCGCGCGTCGAAGACTTGGCGCTGCTCGTCGACCTCGTGGCCTCGGGGTGGCGCGGCGTCGAGCGCCGCCTCGACCGGATGGAGCGACTGCTCGACCGTGTCGAGCGCAGCCTCGAGGACCGCGCCGCGGCGCCGGTCTACCGGATCGAGGCGCGCGAGCGCCGCACCGGCAGCTAGGGACCCGCTCGGCGGACCGGCAGCGTCAGCTCGAAGCAGGACCCCCTGCCGAGCTCCGAGTCGACCTCGAGGTCGCCGCCGAGGGCCTGCGCGAGCTCGAGGGAGATGGCGAGCCCGAGCCCGGTGCCGTCGCTCCCCTCGGAGACGAACGCGCGGAAGACGCGCTCGCGGTCGTCGGGCGCGATGCCCGGCCCCGAGTCGGTCACCGACACCGACACCGAGCCGTTCTCCGCCGCGAGCGCGAGCGAGACGGTGCCGCCGTCCGGCGTCCACGAGAACGCGTTGTCGAGCAGGTTGCACACGATCTGGAGGACGCGGTCGCCGTCGGTCTGGATGACGGGATCCGCGGCGAGCGCGCTTCGGTAGTCGATCTCCCGCCGCCGCGCCTCCTCCGTGAACGACTGGTACGCCTGCTCGAGGAGCCCGCGGAGATGCACCTCGTGCTCCTCGAGCGGGAAGCGGTGCGCCTCGAGCTTGGCGAGATCGACGAGGTCGCCGACGAGGCGCGCGAGACGGTCGCTCTCGGCCCGGATCACGGCCAGGGAGGCATCGCGGGAGTCGGCGTCCTCCGCCACGCCCTCGCGGAGCGCGTCCACGTGACCGCGGATCGCCGTCAAGGGCGTCCGCAGCTCGTGCGAGACCCGGACGAGGAAGTTGCGCTCGTACGCCTCCGCCTCTGCCAGCCGCTCGGTCATCTCGCGGAAGCGTGCGGTCAGGTGGGCGATCTCGTCGCCCGTGTGCGGCTGCGGGAGGTCCGCGCCGTAGCGGCGGTTGGCGACCTCGTCCGCCGCCCGCGAGAGCGCGAGCACCGGCTTCGTGAGCCGCCGTCCGAGGTACCAGACGAGGAGGAGGGCGACCGCGAGGCCGGCCAGGAACGCGAGCCCTATCCGCTGGAAGAGCAGAGTCCAGCGCTCGCGTAGCTCCGCCCGCGGCTTCGCCACGACGACGGCGCCGAACGTCTCGCCGCCGAGCATGATCGGGTGCGCGGCCGCGAGGTAGATCCGCTCCGTCCCCGGCGGCTCGAGCTCGAGGGTCTGCACCCGCCCCGCTTCGAGCGCGTCCCAGTCGAGGAACCGCCGCTCGAGCGTCCGGAGGCCCGAGTCCTCGCCCGGGAAGATCTCGAGGCCCGAGTAGTAGATGCGAGACCCCGTCGCCTCCTCGAGGAGCGGCGCAGCGAAGCGGGGCGCCTGCCGGCCCTCGCCGGCGCTCGAGAGCGCCTGCCTGGCGTAGAGCTCGGCGAGCCCGGAGGCTTGCCTCCTCAGGTCCCGGACGGTGCGGTCGTGGGTGTAGTCCTGGAAGAGGCTGAGCGCGAGAACCCCGGTGACGAGCCCGGCTACGAGGACGCCGCCCAGGAAGACCGCGGGGAGGCGGAAGCGGAGGGAGCGCACGGCCCCTAGGAGGCTCTGGCCGCTTTCGGCTCCGTCGAGACCTTGTAGCCGACACCCCAGACCGTGACGATCGGGCAGGCGTCGCCGAGCTTGCGGCGGAGCTGGCGCACGTGCACGTCGACCGTCCGCGTGTCTCCGGCGAAGGTGTATCCCCACACCCTCTCGAGGAGCTGGTCACGCGTGAGGACGACACCGCGGTGGTCGAGGAGGTCCCAGAGGAGGTCGAACTCCTTCGGCGCGAGCTGGACCTCGGCCCCGTCGACGGTCGCCTCGCGGCGGTCGGCGTCGACCCGAAGAGCGCCGTGCTCGAGCACCGAGGTCTCGAACTCCTGGCGCTCGGGATTCGACCGACGGAGGATGGACTTGACGCGGGCGACGAGCTCGCCCGGGTTGAACGGCTTCGTCAGGTAGTCGTCCGCCCCGACCTCCAGCCCGATGATCTTGTCGATGTCCTCGTCGCGCGCGCTGAGCATGAGGATGGGGACGTCGGACCGCTGCCGGATCCGCTTGCAGACGTCGATCCCGTCGATGTCGGGCAGCATGAGATCGAGCACGATGAGCGCAGGGGGATCGGCGCTCGCCGTCTCGAGCGCGTCGCCGCCCCTGTCCACGACCCGAACGCCGAAGCCTGCCCTCTTCAGGTACATGGCGACGAACGAGGCGATGCTCCGCTCGTCCTCCACGACCAGGATCGAGTGGCTGCCGGGGGGGGTCACCGGCCCGTATGGTGACACAGGCTCCGACGGGGCGCAGGCGCGCCCCAGGACCGGCTCACCCCCGGAGGGAGAAGAACCGGAGCGCGACAGGCCAGACGCGGCGTGCGCCGCCGCCGATGCTGTACGTGCACCGGGTGCACCCCCTGCGGTCGAGCCCGAGCCGGCCCCTGGCCACGGCGCTGACGTTGATCCCCCGACCACCGAGCTCGATTCGCCACGTGCCGCCGTGGACGTAGAAGCGCAGCCCGCTCCCCGAGCAGCGGAGGCGGCCGCTCAGGCGGCCCGAGCGGCGCTCGCAGCCGCGGACCCAGCCGCTGGGACCGCCGCCGCCGGGGACGTCGACGACGCGCACCCACCCGCGGGCGACGTTGCCGAGGGCCGCTCCGTGGGTCCCGAGGACGGCGTAGCCGCGCCCGCGCGAGAGCTCGACCGGTTCGCCGCCGGCCGCGCGCGCCGCCGCCGCGACGTGGGCCTCGGCGGCGGCCGCGGCGCCGAGCGCCAGCGCTGTAGAGGCGAGAACCCAGAGGAGACGCCGCATGTTGCCGAAGGACTATCGGGACGGCGCGTGAGCCTTCGATTACGCCGTTGTAAAGAAATCGTGAAGGGCGGCGAGGAGAATCGTCGCAGGCCGCGAAGGCGTCCGCAGCCACGGCTAGCATCCGAGCAGTTCCGGGAATGGACGACCACTCGCGACACGACCGCACCGTCCGCCTTCTCGAGTCCCGGCTCGAAGCTCTCGCCTTCGTCTCGCAGCGGTCGCCGCGGGGCGAGCGCCGCTACGAGCGCGAGATCGTCGCCGCCGCGGCGGCCACCCGACACGCGGTCGCGCTCGAGCTCATCTCGCCGGAGGAAGCCGGCGCCATCTGGGCGACCGTCGCGCGCCGCCATCCCGAGGCGGCCTGGTGCCGAACCGGGCCGCAGCTGGCGGCGTGAAGCGGCAGCTCAGGCGACGAGCCTGACTGTGCCGCGCAGGCCGACCGCGTTCTGCTTGCCCGGCTCCCGCTCCGCGCGGCGCCAGCCGTCCCGGGCCGCTTCCCCCTCGCAGAGCCCGCAGACCACCCGGGCCGCGGGCCGCGCCTCGGCGTTTCGCCAGTAGCGGTACCGTTCGCCGGCGAGGAGGTTCCGGCGGCAGAGCGCGCAGAGCGTCACTGCCCCGCGATCGTACGCGGGCCCCCGGACGACGCCTGATCCCCGGTGGCGAATCCTGCTTTCGGGTCGTACACTCCCTCTTCTTCCGTCGGAAGAGCCCGAAGCCGGCCAGGCAAATCGGAGGTTCGTCGGGCGGTGCGGGGACCCGGTGAACGAGCGAGAGCGAACCGTCATCGAGCTCAGTGAGCAGGCCGTCCGGCGCCTGTCGGCGGCCCTGCCCGACGCCGAGATCGGCGGCCTTCTGCGGGTCGGCGACACCCTCCGCCACGTCGCGCATGCCGGCAACCTGCGCGTCATCTACGAGGTGCGCCGCGAGCAGGGCGGCGTCGTCTGGCGCGCCGCCGACACGGCGGAGATCCAGCTCGTCGAGGACGTGCGGAGGGATCCCGACTACCTGGCCTCGGACGCCGAGGTGCGCTCCGAGATCGCCGCGCCGATCCGGGCCGGCGGGAAGGTCGTCGCCGTGCTCGACGTCGAGTTCCCGGGGCGCGTCTTCAGCGCCGACGAGGCGAAGCGGATCCGCGAGGAGACGGCCCGGCTCGAGAGCGAGCTGACCGGCTACTCCGCGTAGGCGAAGAACCCCCGCCCCGCCTTGCGGCCGAGCAGGCCCTCGTCGCGCATGCGGACGAGCCGCTCGGGCGGCGCCATCCGCTCCTCCCCGAGCGCGCGGAAGAGGGCCTCGGACGCGTGCACGTGGACGTCGAGGCCGATCAGGTCGAGGAGGGCGCAGGGGCCGATCGGCCAGTTCACGCCCGCGGTCATCGCCTTGTCGAGGTCCTCCGGGGTGACGCTCGCCTCGTCGAGCACGCGCACGCAGTCGTTCAGGAGCGGGATGAGGATGCGGTTGACGACGAAGCCCGGCGTGTCGGCGCACCGGATCGGCTCCTTGCCGATGCGCTCGGCGAACGCGAACGCCGTCTCCACGGCCTCGTCGGAGGAACGCTCGGAGCGGACGACCTCGACGAGGGGCAGCACGGGCGCCGGGTTGAAGAAGTGCAGGCCGACGACCCGCTCGGGATGCTCGGTTGCCGCCGCGACCTCCGTCACGGAGAGCGCCGACGTGTTCGTGGCGAGGACGGCGCCCGGGCCCACGACCGCCTCCAGCTCCTCGAAGAGCTTCCGCTTGGCCTGGAGATCCTCGACGATCGCCTCGATCACGAGGTCGCAGCCGGCGAGGTCGGCGAGGTCCGTGGTCGTCGCGAGCCGCGCGAGCGCGGCGTCCCTCCCCTCAGCCGTCAGGCGGCCCTTGGCGACGCCCCGCTCGAGGTAGTGCTCGACCCGCCCGCGCGCACGCGCGCAGAGGTCCTCGCTGACCTCGCGACCGACCGTCTCGACGCCGGCCTGGATGCACACCTGCGCGATCCCCGCCCCCATCGTCCCGAGCCCCACGACTCCGACCTTTCCGACCTCCATCGCCAAGGGGGGCAGCCTAATGCTTGAATAGCGGCGTGGCGGTGACGGCACGCGAACGCGGGCTCCTCCTCGACGGCGACTGGGTCGAGACGGGCGAGTGGAGAGAGGTGCGCTCGCCGTTCTCCGGCGAGGTCGTCGGCCGCGTCGCCCAGGCAGGCCGTGACGACGCCCGCCGGGCCGTCGACGCCGCCGCGCGCGCGATGGCGGACCCTCTGCCCGCGCACCGCCGCGCCGAGATCCTCGGCCGCACCGCCGAGCTCGTCGCGGAGCGGCACGACGAGATCGCGAGCACGATCTCCGCCGAAGCGGGGAAGCCGATGAAGGCGGCGCGCGTCGAGGCGGAGCGGGCGGTCTCCACCTACCGGTCGGCCGCCGCCGAGGCGCTCCGCCTCGCGGGCGACGCCGTCCCGATGGACGCCTCGCCGGCCGGCGTGGGGAAGACCGCGTTCACGATGCGGCTCCCGATCGGCGTCGTCGGAGCGATCTCGCCGTTCAACTTCCCCTTCAACCTCGTCGCGCACAAGGTCGCTCCCGCCCTCGCCGCCGGCTGCGCGGTCGTCCTCAAGCCCGCCGGCCAGACGCCGCTCTCGGCACTCCTGCTCGCCGAGCTCGAGCACGAGGCGGGGCTCCCGGCCGGCTGGCTGAACGTCGTGCCCGGGCCGGCCTCCGAGATCGGCGACGTCCTCGTCGACGACGAGCGCGTCCGCCTCATCTCCTTCACGGGCTCGGCCGAGGTCGGCTGGAAGCTCCGCGAGCGCGCGGCCCGCAAGAAGGTGCTGCTCGAGCTCGGGAACGCGACGCCCGTCATCGTCGAGGCCGACGCCGAGCTCGAGGCCGCCGCGACGAAGCTCGCGGCGAACGCCTTCTCCTTCGCCGGCCAGAGCTGCATCTCGGTGCAGCGCGTCTACGTGCAGCGCGCCGCGTACGACGAGTTCCTCGGACGCTTCCTGCCGAAGGTCGAAGCGCTCCACGTCGGCGACCCGGCGGACGAGGAGACGGACGTCGGCCCCCTCATCGACGAGGACGCGCGCGAGCGAGTCCTCGCCTGGATCGGCGAGGCGAAGGAGCAGGGCGCGACGGTTCTCGCCGGGGGCGACGCCCGCGACGGGCTGCTCCGCCCGACCGTCCTGGCAGACGTGACGCCGGAGATGAAGGTCGCCTGCCTCGAGGTCTTCGGCCCACTCTGCACGGTGACGCCCTACGAGACGCTCGACGAGGCGATCGCCCTCGCCAACGGCACCGAGTACGGGCTCCAGGCGGGAATCTTCACGCGCGACGTGACGAGCGCGCTCGCGGCGGGCACGAGCCTCGAGTTCGGCGGCGTCCTCGTCAACGAGGCGCCCACGTTCCGGGCCGACCAGATGCCGTACGGCGGCGTGAAGGCGTCCGGGAACACGCGCGAAGGGCCGCCCTACTCCGTCCGGGAGATGACGGAGGAGCGCCTCGTCGTGCTCTCGCTCTGAGTCTCCCGCCCCGGTGCTGAGCTAGACTCGCCCCGGCTTCCATGCCCGCGCGCCTGTCCTCGCTCTTCGGTCGTCGACCCCAGCCGGCGCCCCCGCCGGCGGAGCCGCTCGCGGAGGACGGGTCGCCGCCCGAGGCCCCGCCTCCGCCCTCCTCGCCCACGGTTCCCGTCGCCATCGAGATGCGGCGGGAGCGGCGGGAGCTCGCGCGCCGGCGGGAGATCGAGATGCGCGACGTCGGCGGGCTCGCGGTCGAGATGGTACGCCGCGACCGCTTCAAGCCCGATCTCCTCGTCGAGCGGGCGAACGAGGTGCTCCTCGTCGAGCAGCGCATGCACGAGCTCGACTCGCTCCTCGCATCCGAGGTCGCCGTCCGGGGTCTCCGGCACGTGCCCTACTGCAAGTGCGGCGCGCCGCTTCCGCCGGGAGTCCACTTCTGCGCCCACTGCGGCAGGCCCTCGCAGGCCGCGCCCGCGCTCCTCACCTGCACCCACTGCGGCCAGCCGCTCCCGGCGGAGACGAACTTCTGTCCCTTCTGCGGGCATCCGGTGGCGGCCGAGGAGTATCTCGCGGAGACGGGCGGCGGCGAGTCCCCCGAGTCGACGCTCGTCCGCCCGGCGCCCGGCCGCGAGCGCGCCGAAGGGGCCTAGGACGCGATGGCGGAGCCGCCCTTCGAGCCACCGCCCCCGCCGCCGCCCTCTCCACCGCCGGCGGCGGAGTCGAGCGAGGCGGAGCGGCGCTGCCCGCGCTGCCAGGCGCCCTACGACCTCTACCAGGAGTACTGCCTCGAATGCGGGCTTCGCCTCGTGCCCCTCCCGGGCACGTACGTGCGCCGCGACGTCTGGTCGCGCGACTCCCCCATCTGGCTCTGGGCCGCCCTCGCCGCCCTCCTCCTCGTCGCGCTCGTCGCGGGCGCGATCGTCGCCGTCGCGGCGACGCAGGAGGACGACGGCGGCGCCGGCTCACCCGTCGTGACGACCGGGCCCGGGACGACGGACACGATCGGCACGCTCGACACCGCGCCCACGCTCACGTTCGGCACGGATCCGACGACGACTCTCCCCCCCACGACCACGGTCCCGCCCACGACGACGATCCAGCCGACGACGACGCTCGGCACGACGACGACCACGACGACGGGGACCGGCTCGGTCAGGTCCTGGCCCGCCGGCCGGAGGGGGTACACGATCGTCCTCCTGTCGACGCCCACCGGTGAGGGACGCGGCGAGGCGGAGGCGGCCGCCCAGCGGGCGATCAACCGCGGCCTGCCCGAGGTGGGAATCCTGAACTCGTCCGACTACTCGAGCCTGAACCCGGGCTACTACGTGACCTTCACGGGGATCTACGACTCGGAGAGCGAGGCGGAAGGAGCGCTCTCCCGGGCGCGCTCCTCGGGGTTCCCCTCCGCGTACCCCCGCCGCGTGGCCGGCTGACCGACGTTTGCGACCCGGGAGGCCGGGAAACTTTGTAACAGCTCGATGGTGCGTGTTAGACTGCCGCGCGAGCGCGGCGCAGGGTTCGACTTAACCCTAAGTTAACGTTGATTTGCAGGTATTTCATACCGGCGGGGATTATCCTGTGACCGAGCAAGCTCAGGAGAGGATCCTTACTCGTATGTATCAGTATTCGCGGGCGATCTACCGCACGATCAAGGATCTGATCGACCCGTATGCGGACCCCGAGAAGCAGCTCGAGTACCGGCGCTCCGTCCTGGCGGCGTGCGAGGAGACCGTCGAGCGCCTGGCGAAGGACCCGCGCTACTTCGCGCATCCCGACCGCACGCTCTTCCAGGACATCCGCCGTTATTTCCCGATCACCTACCAGGCGCAGGTCGCCTGGGCGGTGACCGAGGGGATCGGCGCCGCCGTCGAGTTCATCGAGCAGCAGATCGAGGCGGGCGCCTTCGACGGAGGGGTCGCCCGCTGTCGGGCGACGACGCGCAAGGGGAAGCCGTGCCAGCGCACGCCGCTTCCCGAGCGCGAGTACTGCCCCTCGCACCAGCACCTCGAGGCCCCGGCGGCCGCCTAGCTCCTTCCGACGGGACGCGTCCACGGCGCGTGGACGAGGGCGACGCCGCGAAACCCGGCGCGCTCGTAGAGCCGTACCGCCGGGTTGTCGGACTCGACGCTGAGGCTCAGCGCACGCACCCCGCGGGTGCGGGCAGCGTCCGCGAGGGCGGCGAGAAGCGCGGCGCCCACACCGCGGCGACGCGACTCCGGCCGGACGGCGAGCGCGACTTCTGGCACCGCCGGGCCGACGTAGCCGTACCCGTGCGCTCCGGCGGCGAACGTCCGGTACCACGCCGCTCCGACAGGCACGCCGCCCTCGTCTTCCGCGACGATCCCGACGTCGCCCTCCCGCCCCCAGCCATCCACGTAGACGGCGCTGTGCGGGTCGGCGAGGACCTCGTCGAGCGAGCGCAGATCCCCGCGGCGCCAGGCCGCCGCCTCGCGGAGCATGTCCGCGAGGAAAGGAGCGTCGTCCGCACGGGCCGGCCGGAGCCGTATCTCCACGGCTCACCCCTCGAGCGCGAGCTGCTGGAACGCCTCCAGGTTCGAGACGCTGACCCCGACGAGGCGGAGCGCGCTCGGGCGTTCGTCCAGCGCGCGGTCGAGGAGGTCGCAGGCGATGTCCCCGATCCTCCCGCCGTCGGCGCATCCGACGGGGAGTGTGAACGAGCGGCTCCGGATGGAGAAGTCCGGGTAGCGAAGCTTCGTCGTCACGGTGCGGGCCGCCTGGCCCGACGCGCCGAGCCGGTCGGCCACCCGGAGGGCCATGCGGCGGAGCTCGTCGTGCAGCCGGACACGGTCGCCGACGTCCCGCTCGAACGTCTCCTCGTGCCCGATCGAGACCGATTCGGTCGCGAGCTCGAGCGGCCGTGGGTCGATCCCGTGGGCCCGGTCCCGCAGGAGGCGCCCGACCTTCCCCGGCAGGAGTCGCGCGAGCTCGCCGTCCCCGAGCGCCGCGAGCGAGCCGATCGTCTCGATCCAGGCGGCCCGCAGCCGCGCCTCCGCCCGCGGCCCGACACCGGGCAGCAGCCGGGCCGGGAAGGGCGCGAGGAAAGCCGCCTCGCGACCCGGCCGGACGACCGTGATCCCGCCGGGCTTGCGCCTGTCGCTCGCGACCTTGGCGACGACCTTGCACGTCCCCACGCCGAGCGAGCACGAGAGGCGCGTCGCGGCGCCGACGGCGGTCTGCACCGCCTCGGCCAGGGGCCGGGCCTCGCGAAACCCCGAGGCGATCTCGCCGAGCTCGAGATAGCCCTCGTCCAGCCCCGTCCGCTCGACGGTGGGGACGACCTCGCGCACCGCCGCCCAGACGGCGCGCGAGTACTCGGAGTAGCGTCGGTGGCTCGGGCGCACGAAGACCGCGCCGGGGCAGCGGCGGAGCGCCTCGGCGCAGCTCATGGCCGAGCGGATGCCGTAGCGACGCGCGACGTAGTTCGCGGTGGCGAC
>DATAAQ010000077.1:0-4518 GCA_036260055.1 Gaiellaceae bacterium
GTGCCGGGCTCGGGCTCGCAATCGTGAAGGCGATCGCAGAGGCGCACCACGGCCGCATCGAGCTCGACAGCCGGCCCGGCGCCGGAGCCACCTTCACGATCGTCGTTCCCGTCGACCAGCCGGTCCGCGAGGAGGGCCGCCCGTGAGCCGCATCCTCATCGTCGAGGACGAAGCGCGCATCGCCTCCTTCATCGAGAAGGGTCTCCGCGCGAACGGCTTCGCGACCGAGGTCGCCGGAGACGGCGAGCACGCGCTCCGCCGGGTCAGGACGGGTAGCTTCGACCTCGTCGTCCTCGACCTCGGCCTACCCGGGATGGACGGGTTCGACGTCCTCCGCGAGTTTCGGCGCGTCAGGCCGGCCCTGCCGGTCGTGATCCTGACGGCCCGGGACAGCGTGCGGGACACCGTCGCCGGGCTGGAGGGCGGCGCCGACGACTACATCACGAAGCCCTTCCGCTTCGAGGAGCTCCTCGCGCGTGTGCGCGTCCGCCTGCGCGGCGAGCGCTCGGCCGAGCCGACCGTGCTCCACGTCGGCGACGCGGCGCTCGACCTCCGCACGCGGCAGGCCGTCGTGGGAGGCGTGGCCGTCGACCTGAGCGCGCGCGAGTTCGCGCTGGCGGAGGTCCTCTTCCGCCACCCCGGCCAGGTGCTCAGCCGGGAGCAGCTCCTGAGCCACGTGTGGGGCTACGACTTCGACCCCGGGTCGAACGTCGTGGACGTCTACGTCGGCTACCTGCGCAGGAAGCTCGGAAAGGACCGGATCGTGAGCGTTCGCGGGATGGGCTACCGGCTCGAGCGGGGCGAGGCCTCAGCCGGCGACGCCCTGGGCCCGTAGCGACGCCTCGACCGCGGTGTCGAAGGCGCCCGCGAGCTTCTCGGCGGCCGCGCGCTCCTGTGCGAGGATCTGCTCCGCGACGCGCGCGCTCTCGGCGTCGCCGACACGCTGCGCCACGCGCCCGAGCTCCTCGTAGGCCGCGACCTCGAGGTGCTCGAAGGCGTACGCGAACGCGGCAAGCTTCCCCGGCGTGTCCGGCTGCGCCTGGAAGAACGCGGCCCAGTTGAGCCCGCCGAGCTGCATCGCGGCGTCCTTCAGCGACGACGACTCTCCGCCGAGCGCGGTCAGACGCTCGTCCACGAGCTCCTGCTGATCCCGCGTCTCCGCGAGATGCTGTTCGTAGAGGCGCTCCAGCTCCGGGTCGCCGCCGAGGTCGCGTCCCCGCTCCAAGAGCTCGACCGCCTGGGCCTCGATCGCGTGGGCGTCCGCGAGGTAGCTGACCAGCTTTCCGGAGAGCTCGGCGGGCGCGACCGCCGCGAGCGAGGCGGCGACGGCCGTGTCGAGCGCCCCGGCGAGGCGCTCGCCCATGGCGCGCTCCTCCTCACGGATGGTGCGCGCGATCTCGGCCGTCTCGTCGTCGCCGGCCCGCTCGGCGACCCGGAGGAGCAGCTCGTACGCCGCCAGCTCCAGGTGCTCGTAGGAGAAGGCGTGCGCCAGGAGCTTGCCCGGCGTGTCGGGCTGCGCCCGCGCGAAGAGGACGAAGCCCACTCCGCCGGCGCGCATGACGAGGTCCTTGAGACGCGACGGCTCGGCGCCGTGGGCTTCCAGCCGGCCGCGGACGAGGCGCTCGTGCCGCTCGGTCTCGGAGAGGTGGCCTCGGAGGATCTCGGCGAGGTCGGCATCGCCGGCGGCGTCGGGCGCCGTGCGCAGCTGCTGGAGGGCCTGCTCCTCGATGGAATGGGCGTCGGTCAGGTACTTGACCAGCTGGTCGCGGATCTCGGTGGCGGCCATCGCGCTCTCCTCTCGCGTTCGCTCTCTCGGGCCTACCCGCGCAGGCGCCAAAAGTCACCCGTCAGCCCGATCGCGGCGAAGATCCGTTCCGCCTCCTCGGGCGTCGGGCGGCGCCAGTCGGGCGAGAGCCTGTCCGCATACCAGGCCGCCCCAAGACGCCGAGCCTGCTCGAGCGTGAACGTGGCGCCGCGCGGGACGGCGCGCCTCCGGCACCACCGCTCGACGTGCTCCTCCGACCGGAAGGCGAGCATCGTCGCTCACGTGTAGCCGATGTTCTCCCACCACCGCCGAGCCGGGACCGCGAAGTGCGCGACTCCCTCCGCGGGCTCGAGGGAGTCGCCGCGTACCGCGAGTTCGAGCGCCTCGCCGCAGTCGGCGCAGTGCGTCGAGATCACCGCGTCCTCGCCGAGCACGGCCGGGATCCCGAAGGCGTCCCAGACGCAGTTGGCCCACCAGGAGCCGCTCGCGCTGGTGACGCGGAAGTCGGTCGGCACGGCGCTGAACGGGTTGGCCATCCAGACGTTCACGGTGCCGGGCGCGAGAACGAGGACGCGTCCGGCCTCCAGCCGCCGGAGGGCGTCCTCCGCCTCGGCGGTCGGGCGGCCGAGCTCCTCGGCCGCCTGCGCGGCCGTCGGCGGGGCTCCCTCGTCGACGATGTGCCGGTAGACGAGGAGACGGAGGTCGCGGTCGAGGGCCTCGGTCGTGCTCATCCGTTCCGCGAAGTATCCGTCCTCAGCGGGGAAGCGTCTGCTCGAGCTCGAGGACGGGCGCGAAGAGGTCCCCGTGCTCCTCGACCCGCGCGAGGACGGCGGCCGGCTCGAAGGTGAGGAGCTCCGCCCGGCCGGTGCTGGCGGCGCGCTCGATCTCTTCCCAGGTCACCGGTGTCGAGACGGTCGGCCAGGCCGTCGCCCGCAGCGAGTAGGGCGCCACCGTCGACCGGGTGGGGTCGTTCTGGAGCCAGTCGACGAGCACCTTGCCCGGACGCAGGCTTCTCTGCATCCGGTCGGTGACGCCGTCGGGGTCCTCCGAGGCGAGGAGGCGTGCGAGCGTGCGCGCGAACGCCTTCGTGTCCGCGTACGTGTGCGGCGTGTTGAGGGGCACGTAGACGTGCAGCCCGACGGAGCCCGAGGTCTTGACGAAGGGGGAGAGCCCGGCCTCGGCGAGCAGCCCGCGGAGGCGAAGCGCGACGCGGCAGCAGGCGAGGACGTCCGCGGGCGGCCCCGGATCGAGGTCGAGCACGAGGACGGTCGGCTCGTCGGGCCGGTCGCCGAAGGCGAGGAAAGGATGCAGCTCGATGGAGGCCTGGTTGGCCACCCAGAGCAGGGCGGGCAGGTCGTTGACGACGCAGAGCTCCTGCGCGCCGCGCGTCCGGTGAGGGAGCCGCTGGACGGGAAGCCAGTCGGGCCGGCCGCGGCACTCCGTCTGGTACCAGTTCGCCCCATCCACCCCGTCGGGGAAGCGGCGCAGCGTGAGCGGGCGGCCGGCGACGTGGGGAAGGACCGTCGGCGCGACGTGGGCGTAGTACTCGAGCATCGCCTCCTTCGTGAACCCGGCCTCGGGCCAGAGGACCTTGCCGAGGTTCGTGAGCGTTACCGCCCGGCCCTCGAGCTCGACGCGGAGGGAGGTCATGCGGGCTGGAGGAGCTCGGCGAGCCCGCCGGCGGGGGCCGCGAGCTGGTCGAGCGTGCACGAGCGCGGATCACGGTCGGGCCGCCACCGGCGGAAGCGGGCCGGGTGGCGGAAGCGGTCGACGTCGACCTGGTCGTACGCGACCTCGCAGACGAGGGAGGGCGTGACCGGGACCCAGTCCTGCGGCATCTCGTCCGGGGTCCACCTGCCGGCCGCCCCCTTGAGGCGGCCCATCCGGCTGCCGGTGACGAGGAAGCCGCGCTCCCAGGGGTGGCCCTCGAGCGGCGCGACGAGCGGGGCGACGTCGGCGAGGAGCTGCCGGCGGCGCGTCTCCGCGAAGCCGGCCGCGATGCCGACGTGGTGGAGCTCGCCGTCCCGGTCGTAGAGGCCGAGGAGGAGGGAGCTCGGGAGCGGCCGGTCGACCAGCCAGCGGAAGCCGGCGACGACGACGTCGGCGGTCTCCTCGCGCTTCACCTTCACCATCGCCCGCCTGGCCGGCTCGTAGCCGAGATCGGCCTGCTTGGCGACGACGCCGTCGATCCCCCTTCCGCGGAAGCGGCGGAGCCACCGCTCGGCTACCTCGGCATCGTCGGTCAGCGGGGTCAGGAAGATCGGCGGCTCGGCCGGGCGCAGGGTCTCCGCGAGGCGGGCACGCCTCTCGGCGAAGGGGGTCGCGCGCAGGTCGGCGTCGCCCATGGCGAGGAGGTCGAAGGCGACGAACGACGCAGGCGTCTCCGCGCTCAGGCGCTCCACCCGCGAGGCGGCCGGGTGCAGCCGCGCGAGGAGGGCGTCGAAGTCGGACCCTCCCTCGGAGCCCACCACGACGATCTCCCCGTCGAGCACGAAGCGTCCGGTCGGGAGCGCGCGGAAGGCGCTCACGAGCTCCGGGAAGTAGCGCGCGAGCGGGCGGTCGTTCCGGCTCCGCAGGTCGACGTCCTCGCCCGCGCGGAAGGCGAGGCAGCGGAAGCCGTCCCACTTCGGCTCGTAGAGGAACCCGTCGACGGGGAGCTTGCGCGCGAGCCGGGCGAGCATCGGCGGAACGGGCGGAACGACGGGAAGGTTCACGGCAGGATCCTTCCCGCCTCCCGCAGGCGCGAGACGTCG
>DATAAQ010000078.1:0-4291 GCA_036260055.1 Gaiellaceae bacterium
TGATCGTGTGCGGCGCCTGGAACTTCGGCGAGGGCGCGACCGTGGCCGTGGCGCTGCCGGGTGCGGTGCTTCCGGACGGCACCCGCTTGGAGCGCGCCAAGCTCCGCGGCACGGTCTCGGACGGGATGATCCTCTCCGAGCGAGAGCTCGACCTCGGGAGCGACCACGCCGGCATCCTCCTCCTTCCCGAGCCCGTGGAGCCGGGGACGCCGCTCGCCGACGTCGTCCCCCTCGCCGACGTCGTCCTCGAGCTCGAGACGACGCCCAACCGGCCGGACCTGCTCGCCGTCTACGGGGTCGCCCGCGAGGTCGCCGCGCTCTACGGCCTCGACCTGGCCGAGCCGCCCGGTCACGATCCCGAGCGGGCCGGCGACGAGCCCGTCGCGGTGACGATCGAAGACCACGAGGGCTGCCCTCGGTACATCGGCAGGCTCTTCCGCGACGTGCGGGTGGGCCCGTCGCCGCCGTGGCTGAAGGCGCGCCTGACGGCCGCGGGGCTCCGGCCGATCTCGAACGTCGTCGACGTGACGAACTACGTCATGCACGCGCTCGGGAACCCGCTGCACGCCTTCGACTTCGAGGCGCTCTCGGGGGGCCGCGTCGTCATCCGCCGCGCGGTGGCCGGCGAGGACCTCACGACGCTGGACGGGACGCGGCGGACGCTCGCCGAGGCGGACCTCGTCATCGCCGACGCAGAGCGCGCCGTCGCCTTCGCCGGCGTCATGGGCGGCCTCGACACGGAGGTGCGCGGCGACTCCCGCACGATCCTCCTCGAGGCGGCCAACTTCGAGCCGGTCGGCATCCTCCGCACCTCCGAGCGGCACACCCTGCGGACGGACGGCTCCAACCGGTGGGAGAAGGGCGTCGACCCCCACCTCGCGCCGCAGGCGGCGGCGCTCGCGACCGAGCTGATCGTCGAGCTCGCCGGCGCCCGCTGGACGGGCGACGTCGACGTCGCCGGCGAGCTTCCGGCCCGCCCCGTCGTGACCCTCCGTCCGCAGCGCGTGCGCGAGCTCGTCGGCCTCGAGATCCCGGACGGCGAGCAGGCGGGGATCCTGGAGCGGCTCGGGTTCGACGTCGCCGAGGGCAGCGTCACGGTTCCCACCTGGCGGGCGCGGGACGTCTCGCGCGAGGCCGACCTCGTCGAGGAGGTCGCCCGCTTCCGGCTCGCCGAGGTTCCCTTCAGGCTCGCCCGGGGCCCCGCGGGGGCGCTCACGGGCGACCAGCGCCTGCGCCGGCTCGTCGAGGACGTCCTCGTGGGCTGCGGCCTCGCGGAGGCGTACACGTCGAGCCTCGCGGCCGACGACCCCCGCGCGGACGCGCTGCGGCTGCCGGTCCCGCTCTCGGCCGAGCAGGCGGTCCTCCGCACGACGCTCGTCGGCGGCCTCGTCGAGGCGGCGCGGCACAACGTCGACGCGGGGAACGAGGGCATCAGGCTCTTCGAGCTCGCGCGCGTGTACCTCCCGTCCGGATCGCCGCGCCCGGCGGAGCGCTGGCACGTGGGCGGCGTGGTCGAGGGCGGCTACTTCGCCGCCAAGGGGGTCGTCGAGGCGCTCTACGCGGCGCTGAAGGTGGAGGTCGTCGTCGAGCGCGCGCACCTCGAGTTCCTGCACCCGGGCAAGGCCGCGCGCCTCCCGGCGGGCTGGCTCGGCGAGCTGCACCCGTCGCTCCTCGAGGGCGAGTGGGGGGCCTTCGAGCTCGATCTCCCGACGCTCTTCGCCGAGGTCCCGGCCCGGGTCGAGTACGCCGACGTGATCACGTACCCGGCGGTCCGGCAGGATCTCGCCTTCGTGGTCGACGAGCACGTCCTCGCGGGCGAGCTGGTCGCCGCGGCCCGCGCCGCCGCCGGTCCCGACCTCCGTGAGGTGCGCATCTTCGACGTCTACCGCGGAGACCCGATCCCCGCGGGCCGCAAGTCCGTCGCCCTCCGCGTCGCGTTCCAGTCGCCGGAGCGGACGCTCTCCGACGACGACGCCCGCGTTCTCCGCGAGCGGGTCGTGACGGCGCTCGCAGAGCGCTTCGGGGCCGAGCTGCGTGCCTGAGCCGGCGGAGCCCGCGGCCGGGCGCAGCGACACGCTCGTCTTCATGCCGGCCTGGAACGAGGAGGAGAACGTCCCCGGCGTCCTCGAGGAGCTGAAGGCCGAGCTTCCGGACGCCGACCTGCTCGTCCTGGACGACGGCTCGAGCGACGGCACGGCCGAGGTCGCCCGCCGCCACGGCGCCGAGGTCGTCCGCTTCGAGCACAACCGCGGCCTCCGGGCCGTGATCGCCGCGGGGTACGACCACGCCCGCCGCGAGGGCTACGCGTACTGCGGGCGCGTCGACGCGGACGGCCAGCATCCCGCCCGGGAGCTGCGGCGGCTCCTCGAGCGCGTGAAGTCGGGCGCCTGCGACGTCGCGGTCGGGTCGCGCTTCGTCTCGGGAGCGGGCTACGAGCCGTACCGCTACCGGCCGAGCCCGGCGCGGCGGTTCGGGACGGCGCTTCTGCGCCGCTCGATGGCGATCCGGCTGGGGAAGCCGTTCGCCGACGCGACGAGCGGGATGTACGCCGCCGACGCGAAGGCGCTTCCGCTCCTCTCCGAGCCGTACGGCAGCGGGGCGCCCGAGGTGGAGGGTCTCATCCGGCTGACCGAGGCCGGGCTGGTGGTCGAGGAGGTGCCCGTGGACATGCGCGAGCGCGCGAGCGGGGAGTCGAAGCTCGTCGGCAGGACGGCGGTGAAGCTCGTCCTCACCGTCATCGGCACGCTGCTCCTCTACCGGCGCCTGCGCGGACGCTCGTGAAGCTCCTCGTCGTCCTCGGCTACTCGGACGGGAGCGGCGACGGGCTGCACCCGATCTGTGCCGCCCGCCTCGAGCGGGCCGCCGAGGTCGCGCACGGCGCCGACGCCGTCGTCCTGACCGGCTGGGCGCGGCGCCGGGACAGCGTCCCCGAGGCCGAGCTGATGCGCCGCGCCTGGCGCGCCCCAGGGCGCGTCATCTGCGAGACGGAGGCGCGCATCACGGCCGAGAACGCGGCCGAGGTCGCCCACCTCGTCCGCGAGCTCGGGGCTCGCGAGGTCGCGGTCGTCACCTCGTGGTGGCACCGCCCGCGCGCCGCGCTCCTCTTCCGGCTGCTCGTCGGCCCGACAGGGGCGCGGGTCCGCGTCGTCGCCGCGGCGCGGCCGTCACCGCTCCGGCTCGTCCTCCGCGAGCTCGCCTGCTTCGCGCTCGTCCCGGCGCAGGTCCGGCGCGCGCGGAGGGGGCCGGTCGCGGCCGGCGTCGCCTCGGCGAGCGAGGACGCCTAGAGGAGGAACGAGGCGGCGAAGACCGCGAGACCCCACGCGACGAGGTCGGCGTCGTCGCCGACGTCGACGCCGATCCCGGCGAGGACGAAGATGACGACGGCGGCCAGGACGACGATCGTCTGCGGCCTCCACGTGAGGGCTGTGCGTGCCATGCCGCCGGATTTCGGCACGGAGCGCCGGGCTCCTCCGCGGCCTAGTCTCGGTCGCGGCGGCCGTAGAAGCCGAAGAAGCGCCGGAGGCGCGTCATGAAGTCGTCCGGCGCCGCCCAGCGCTCCGCCACGGGCTCCTCGTACTCGGGCGCCCGCTCGAGCTCCGCCGCCGTCGCCGACACCTGGACGACGTGGGGCCAGATGCCCGTTACGCGCTCGGCGGCGACGTAGCGGTTGGCGCCGAGGAAGCCGAGCGAGACGACGAGCCCGTTGAAGATGTCGGCGTCGGGGTCGCCTGCGACCTCGACCACCTTGCCGAGCTCCTCGCCGTCGGACGAGCGCACGGCGGCGTTGCGCTCGATCGCCTTCCAGGAGACCTGCGGCTCCTCCGGTGGGACGCTCTCCCGGTCGTCCATCTACACCGAGCGGCCGCCGATGAGCCAGACGGGACCCTGCGAGGCGGCCAGGTCCGTGTCCGAGAGGACGCGGAGGATGCGCACGCGGCCGGTGATGCGCTCCTCGTCCAGGCGCTCGAGGCACCGGCGGGCCATGCCGGCCGCGACGCCGTAGCCCCGGTCGCTCGCGGCACGGAAGCGGAAGCCCGCAGGGCCGCCGTAGCGCGCCGGGTTCACCGGCGCGAGCAGGAGCGCACCGCGCTCGAGGAAGTCCGTCGAGTCGAGCTCGACCTCGGCGTAGACGGCCGACCAGTCGGGCGGAAGGCGGGCCGTCAGGGCATCCCACTGGGCGGCGAGCGCCTGGCCGTCGCCGTCGGTGCGCGGCGCCGCTTCGGTCTCGCGCGGCGGCGCCGGCGCGGGCGCCTCGTGCTCGGCGAGCCGGATCCGCGCCCGGATGCCCTCG
>DATAAQ010000079.1:0-1686 GCA_036260055.1 Gaiellaceae bacterium
CCGCGAGCAGCTTCTCGGGGATGAGGATGCCGTAGTCGGCGACGATGACGATCCGCGCCTCCCCCGGAAACGCGGTCAGGCGCTCCGGCTGCTCGACGCGCAGCCCGGCCGCGACGGCGACCTCCTTCGCCGGCGGCGGAGTCTTCTTCCGCCCCCGGCCGGCGGGTCGGTCGGGGCGGGTGAGCACGAGGTCGACCTCCCGGCGTGCAGCGAGGCCCTTCAGGATTCCGGCGCCGAACGACCCCGTCGCCGCAACCGCGATTCCCACGGCTACCCGAGCGGCGCGAGCACCGGCTGCGGCCGGAGCTTGGCGAGGGCCTCGCGGCGCGCCTCGGGCGTCGTCCGGTCGAGGATGAGCACGCCGTCGAGGTGGTCGAGCTCGTGCTGGATCACGCGCGCCTCGAGCCCCTCCGCCTCGACGACGAGCGGCTCCCCCTCGGGCGAGGACGCCTCGACGCGCACGGACTCTGCACGCTCCACGGGGACGATCACCGTCGCCGCGCCGAGCGAGAGACAGCCCTCGTCCCCGGTCGCCGTCTCGTCCGAGGACGACGTCAGGCGCGGGTTCACGAGGGCGACGACGGGCGCCTCGTCGGCCGCCTGGTAGACGAGGACGCGTCTGAGGACGCCGACCTGGGGCGCCGCGAGGCCGACGCCGTGGGCCTCGTGCATCAGCCTCGTCATGCGCTCCACGAGAGCCGGAACCGAGGCGTCGGGAAGCTCGACCTCCCTGGCGGCCATCCGCAGCACCGTGTCGGGGTACTGGCGCACCTGCGCCAGAGCGGCCCGACGCCGAGCTTCACGCTCGGCGTCGAGGCGCTCGTGCCGTACCTGGCCTTCGACCTCGCCCACGAGGGGTGAGTCTAGCGCCGGGGTTCGAGCCTAAACGCGGTCCATGGCCGTCGTCCTCCGCGGCCCGGCGAGCCGCGCGTAGAGGGCGACGAGCACGACGGCGACGATCACGGCGAGGATGAAGCCGAGGATCCCGCCGCCGACGAGCCAGCCGACGAGCAGGGCGGACGCGATGCCGATCACGATCGTCATGAGGATCCCGATCGGGTCGCTCCCGGGATGGAAGAGGCGCCCGAGGGCCCCCACGATGAGGCCGATGATGATCAATCCGATGATCTCTCCGATTCCCATGTGGCGATGATCCCCCCTCGCCGGGGGCCGCAAACGCCGGTCAGAAGACGTCTTGCGGGTCGACGTCGACCGACGCGCTGAGGCCGTCGCGGCGCATGGCGGGGGCGGCGGCGGCGAGAAGGCGGCCGGCGCGGGCGGCTACGGGCCGCGGTGATCGCGTCTTGGCGAGAAGCTGCGCCCGCCGGCGCCCGCGCAGGCGCAGGAGGGGCGCGGGGCCGAGGAGCTCGACGTCCTCCGCGGCGCCTGCGAGCTCCGCCCGGAGCTCGCCCAGCACCGCTCCCGGCCCCGCCGCCTCGGCGCCCGAGACGACGACGCGTACGAGGTGGCGGAACGGCGGGTAGCCGAGCTCGCGGCGGCGGGCGAGCTCGCCGGCGAGGAACCGCTCGACGTCGTGCCGGGCGGCGAGGGCGATCGGGCGCGCGTCGGGCTGGTACGTCTGGACGAGCACGCGCCCGGGCGCGTCGCGGCCGCTCCGCCCTGCCAGCTGGGTGACGAGCTGGAACGTCCGCTCCTCCGCCCGGAAGTCGGGGAGCGCGAGCGCGG
>DATAAQ010000080.1:0-8722 GCA_036260055.1 Gaiellaceae bacterium
GCGCTGGCTGGCGCTCTACGTCCTGTGCCTCGGCGACCTGATGATCGTTCTCGACGGAACGATCGTGAACGTCGCGCTCCCCTCCATCCGAGATGACCTCGGCTTCTCGCAGACGTCGCTTGCCTGGGTAGTGAACGCCTACCTGCTCACGTTCGGCGGCTTCCTCCTCCTCGGCGGCCGGCTCGGCGACCTCTTCGGGCACCGGCGGCTGTTCCTCGGCGGGATCGCGCTCTTCACCGTCGCCTCGCTCGCCTGCGGCCTCGCAACCTCCCAGGAGGTCCTCGTCGTGGCGCGCGCGGTGCAGGGCGTCGGCGGCGCCGTCGTGTCGGCTGTCGCGCTCTCGCTCCTGATGATCCTCTTCACGGAGCAGGCGGACCGGGCGAAGGCGATGGGCGTCTTCGGCTTCGTCCTCTCGGGCGGCGGCGTCATCGGCGTGCTCGCCGGCGGCGTCCTCACGGACCTACTGAGCTGGCACTGGATCTTCCTCGTCAACCTGCCCGTCGGCGTGCTCGTATACGCGCTCTCGCTGCGGCTCTTGCCCACAGAGCGCGGGCCCGCGGCGACGGGCCGGGTCGACGTGGCGGGCGCGATCACCGTCACCGCCTCGCTCATGATCGCGGTCTACGCGATCATCAACGGCAACGAGGAGGGCTGGACGTCGGGCCGGACACTCGGCCTGCTCGCCGCGGCAGCGGCGCTTCTGGCGGTGTTCCTCGCGATCGAAGCTCGGATCTCCTTCCCGCTCATGCCGCTCGGCCTCTTCCGCAACCGCAACGTCTCGGCTGCGAACGTCCTGGGCGTGCTGATGGCGGCCGGCATGTTCGCGTACTTCTTCTTCTCCGCCCTCTATCTGCAGCTCGTGCTGGGGTACAGCCCGCTCGAGGTCGGTCTCGCGTACCTTCCGGGAACGGTGGTCTGGGGCGCTTCGTCGCTCCTCCTCTCCGACCGGCTCGTCATGCGCTTCGGGATCAAGCCGCCGCTCCTCACCGGGCTCGGGCTCATGATTCTGGCGCTGGTCCTCCTCGCGCGGACGCCCGTCGACGGCAACTGGCTGATCGACATCCTTCCCGCCACGGTTGCCGTCGGCATCGGCGCGGGGATCGCGTTCAACCCGCTCCTCCTGGCAGCCATGGCCGGGGTCGCCCAGGAGCAGGCAGGCCTCGCCTCGGGAGTCGTGAACACGGCGTTCATGATGGGCGGGGCGGTCGGCCTCGCGGTCCTCGCTAGCCTGGCGGACCGCCGGACCGAGAGCCTGCTCTCGCCCGGGGAGGGCGGCCTCGCGGCCCTCAACAGCGGCTACCACGTCGCGTTCCTCGTCGGCGCTCTCTTCGTCGTCGTGTCCGCGCTCGTCGGCGCAGCGCTTCTCCGGGTCGAGAGGCCGCAGCCGCATCCCGGCGGGGGGGCGATCCCCGCCGCGGTCGCGGCCGAGAGCGAGTGACGTCCGTCGGCGCGGTTCTCTGGCACGTGACGATGTCGCTGGACGGGTGCGGGGACGGGCCCCTTCTTCGTCGTCACGCACGACCCGCCCGCCGCCGTCCCCGGGTGGATGACGGGCACGTTCGTCGCCGGCGACATCGCCGACGTGGTCGGCCGGGCCAAGGCGGCGGCGGGCGAGAAGAACGTCGTGGTTCTCGGCGCCGTGTCGCGCCTCGCAGAGCTCGCGAGCCGAACGCCGCGCCTACGACGGGCGTCGCCCGTCGAGTCGGATCGTCCAGGGGTCGACGGCGGTCGTCTCGAGGTGCGTGTCGGTCCACGGGTCGCGCGCGAGCGTGGCGTGGACGGCGTCCTCGGACTCCGCCTCGACGGCGAGCACGACCCGGTGCTCGTCGGAGAGCGGCCCGCCCAGGACGACGAACCCGTCCTCCACGAGCCCGTCCATGAACTCCGCGTGCTCGGGCCAGCCCGACTGCTCCTCGAGCGGACGGGAGGGGTCCCACTGAGGCCCCGAGCGCGTGCGCAGGACGTGGAACATCGCCATGCGCGCGTTCTACCACGCAGAGGAGAAGGCCCGGCTAGGCGGCGGCTCGCTCCAGCTCCTCGATCTCGATCTTCCGCATCTTGAGCATCGCCGCCATGACCCGCTGGGACTTCTCCCGGTCGGGGTCGCCGAGGAGCTCCGGGAGACGCGTCGGGACGATCTGCCACGAGAGTCCGAACTTGTCCTTCAGCCAGCCGCAGGGACCCTCCTCCCCGCCCTCGGAGAGCGCGCTCCAGAACGTGTCCACCTCGTCCTGCGTCTCGCAGCTCACCTGGAACGAGATCGCCTCGTCGAACGTGAACTCCGGTCCCCCGTTGACCGCGAGGAAGCTCTCGCCCTCCAGCTCGAAGCTGACGGTCATCACCATCCCCTCGGGCCGAGGTCCGGCCGACCCGTAGCGGGCGACGTCGACGATCCGCGAGTTGGGGAAGACCGACGTGTAGAACCGAGCCGCGTCCTCGGCCTCGGTATCGAACCAGAGGCATGGGATGATCTTCTGCATCACTCGTCCTTTCTCGTTCGCGTACGCCTGTATGACGGCCGCCGGAGCGAGAACTCATCGGCATGCCCGGCCGCGCCCGGCGTCCGGCCGGACGAGACCGGGGCCGAGCCTCCCGCGCTCAGACCTGTGCGGTCTGCGACCTCAGCTGGGCGATGTAGCCGCGGACGTCTCCCGCCGGCTCCGAGTACGCCTCGCCGAGGGTCGTCTCCATGCTGCTCATGTACTCCTCCACCCACGAGGGGAAGTCGTAGTCGATGGCGCGCAGGAACTCGAGCGTCGCGGCCAGCCGGCAGTCGGCGATCGAGGGCGTGTCGCCGCCGATGAACTTCCGCCCGTCGAGGAAGAACGACCGGAAGACGTCGAGCGGCTCCGCGAGCGCGGCTTCGGCGTCCTTCTGCGCCTTCGCCTTCATCTCGTCGTCGGCGTCCGACGTTCCGACCTCCCCCGGGTACTGCGGGAACCCGAGCGTCGGGTACGTCGCCCGCGTGACGAGCGGGTAGAACGTCCCGACCAGGTAGAACATCGCGTTGTCGACCATCGCCCGCTCGCCCGGATCCCGCGGGTAGAAGTGGTCGAGGCCGTGCTTGTTGCAGAGGTACGCCATGATGGCGCAGCTCTCCCCGAGCGCACCCCTGGGTAGCCCCTCCTCCTCCAGCATCGGCGTCAGGTGCGCGGGGTACTTCCCCAGGAACTCCGGCGTCGTCGTCTGCCCCCACACGTCGACCTCCTCGAAGTCGAGCCCCGCCGCCCTGACGAAGATCCGGACGGTCAGGTTGTTGACGCTCGGCTTCAGGACGTTGAGCCTGTTCGCAGCCATGTGATCCTCCTGCTCGCGCTAGTGGTACGGGTCCTTCGGCGATCGGTCCTGCGAGAGCGACGCCCGTGATCGCCCGACGAGCGTCTCGATCGCGTCCGCCAGGTGCTCCTGGTCGATGTTGTAGTCCTCCCGCTCGACGCGAACCCTGTGCGCCTCGAGCAGCACCTCGGCATGCGTGTAGCCGACCGGCGGCTCGAAGCGGTAGGACGAGAGCTCGATCAGGAGGCCGAGCGGGTCCTCGAAGTAGAGGGAGTCCATGAAGCCGCGGTCCTTGACGCCGCTGTGCCGGATTGCGCGCTCGTCGAGCCGCTCGACCGCCTGCCGGAAGGTCGCCTGCGAGACGGAGAACGCGATGTGGTGGACGCAGCCGATATCCGCCGCCGTCCGGGTCGGGTCGGGCTCGCGCTCCTCGTTCGTGAAGACGGTGATGAGGCGTCCGTCTCCGGGATCGAAGTAGAGGTGGCTCTCCGACTCGTTGTCGAGGTTCGGCTGCTCGAACACGAACGGCATCCCGAGCACCCCCTCCCAGAAGTCGATCGAGGTTCGCCGGTCGGCCCCGACGATCGTGATGTGGTGGACGCCCTGGGTCTGGAGCTTCCGCACCGGCCTCGCCCTCGCTCTAGCGCTGGACGAGCGTCGACTTGTACTCGCTCCGCCGGAGGGTTCCCCACGGCACGAGCTCGACGCGGGTCTGGACGATGAGCACGTTGCGGAGTCTCTCACGGATCGCCTCCGCGAGCCCGGGGTCGCCCGCCCGCCCCCGCGCGAGCTCGACCGCCACGGGGAGCGGCGGCTCCTGCTTCACGCCCGGCGACCGCGGCTTGACGAGGATCTGGCCGCTGACCTCGGGCGTGAACGCGCTGACCACCTCGCGCACGGCGGAGGGGAAGACGTTGACGCCGCGAACGATCAGCATGTCGTCCGTCCGCCCGACGCATCGCACGCGCGGGCTCGTCCGGCCGCACCTGCACGGGCTCGTCCGCACGACGACGTGGTCGCGGGTTCGGAAGCGCAGGAGCGGCGCGGCGCGGTGCCGGAGGTGGGTGAGCACGAGCTCGCCCGCGGCGCCGTCCTGCCACTCGAGAGCGGCACCCGTCTCCGGCTCGACCAGCTCGGCGTGAACGAAGCCGCGGGCGCCGAGGTGCATCCCGTCCTGCGCCTCGCACTCGCCCCAGAGTGAGACGCCGATGTCCCCGACGCCCATCGCCTCGGTTACCTTCGCGCCCCAGCCCTCCTCGAGCTTGCCCCGGAAGGCCGGCTCGCCCCCGCCGGGCTCGCCCGCGACGAGCACGCGCTCGACGCTCGACTCCGCGAGGTTGACACCCCGCTCCGCGGCCCATTCGACCAGGTGGGCGGCGTAGGACGGCGTCAGCACGACTGCCTCGGGGCGCAGGGCCTCGATCGCGAGCATCAGGCGCTCGGTGTTCCCCGTGCCGACCGGAACGTGGCAGAGGCCGATGCGGTCGAAGGCGGCGAGCGCCGCCCCGGCGACGAACGGCCCCGCGTTGTAGGTCGACACGATGCGCTGTCCCGCCGCGATTCCCGAGGCCGCGTAGCTCCGCGCCGAGCCCGTCACCCAGTTGTCCAGGTCCTCCGCCGTCAGCGGGACGTAGCTCGGCCTCCCCGTGGTGCCGCTCGTCGAGTAGATGCGGACGATCTCGGACGCCGACGCGCAGAGATGGGCGCCGATCGGGTTCTCGCGCGTCGTCGTCGCCCTGAGCTCGCTCTTCTCCGTCAGCGGCAGCCGCGCGATCTCGGCGAGGCCGCCGCGCGGGAAGCCCTCGAGCTTCTCGCGGTAGAAGGCCGAGCGCTCGAGCAGGAACGCGAGCTGCTCGCGGTAGCTCGCGTCGTCGAGCTCGAGCTGCTCGTCCCAGGGGCGGGTCTCGACCTCCGGGTCGAGCATCACTCGTACGCGACGGCGTCCTCGGCGGCGCGCGCGAGGAGGAAGCCGAGCGGGCGCTCGCGCTCCTCGGCGAGGTGAGCCAGGAGGCCCGCGGTGCGGGCGAGGATCGGGACTGCCTTCACCGCGGCCGCCGGGAACCCGACGTCGAGCATGACGGCCGCGGTCGCCATCGCGACGTTCAGGGGAAGCGGCTTGCCCCACGTCTCGGCGACCGCGCCTCGCAGCTCGCGCGCGAGCCGCACGTGCGGCCCGCTCACGCCTCGCGCGTCGGCGAGCTCGAGGATTCGCTCCGCGCGCGGGTCGACCGGCCGGTGCACCGGGTGCCCGAAGCCGGGCACCTTCCCGCCGGCGGCGTGGATCTCGCGCGCGACGTCGACCGCCTCGAGCCGCGACGAGACCGCGTCGGCGAGCAGGCGCGCGCACGGCTCCGAGGATCCGAGGATCACGGGCCCCGCGCCCAGAATCCCGGCGGCGACGGCGCCCTGGAGGGACTCCGGGTCGGCGGCGAACGTGATCCGCGCGGCCACGTTGCTCGGCATCATCCCGTGCTCGGCGATCGCCACGAGCAGCACGTCGAGGAAGAAGCGCTCGTCCTCGGTCGGCTCGCGGCCCGTCAGGAGCAGGTGGAAGTACTCGGTGAAGGAGACCCTTCCCATCAGGTCGCCGCTCAGGTCGCGCCCCCGCACCTCGACCCGGTCGGGATAGGCGCGGCCGACGCGGCTGACCGCGTCCCCGGCCCTGCCGCTCTCCGTCACGGCCCGCCCCCGGCGAGCCGTGCGCCGGCGACCATCGCCTCGAGCTTGCGGAACGCCCGCTCCCGCGGGAGGTACTTCATCCCGCAGTCCGGCGCGACGACGAGCCTCTCCGGCGGCAGGACGGTCAGCGCGCTGCGGATCCGCTCCGCGACGGCCTCCGGCGTCTCCACCTCGCTCGCGCCCAGGTCGAGGACGCCGAGGACGACCGTCTTGTCGGCCACGTCGCGGAGCACCTCCGGATCGAGCCGCGGCTGCGCGGCCTCGAGCGAGAGGTGCGTCGCGGCGCAGTCGTCGAGCTCGCGGAGGAACGGGTAGCCCGTCAGCCGCTCCTTGACGATGTGCGCGTAGCCGAAGCAGGTGTGGACGACGGTCTCTCCCTCGATGCCGTCCAGCGCGCGGTCGATGGCCTCGACGGCATACTCGCGCGCCGCCTCGGGACGCGCCTGGAGGTACGGCTCGTCGATCTGCAGGACGTCGGCGCCGGCCGCCTTCAAGTCTCGCAGCTCCTCGTTGACCGCCTCCGCGTACGCGAGGGCGAGGCTCCGGTCGTCGGCGTAGTGGTCGTTCTGGGCCTGCTGCGCCATCGTGAACGGCCCCGGCACCGTGATCTTGATCCGGCGGGCCGTAAGCGAGCGGAGGAACTCCACGTCGCGGACCTCGACCGGCCGCGCCCGGCGGATCGGGCCCACCACCCTGGGAACCGGGTTCTCGTTGCCCGTGCGATCGAGGGCGACGCCCGGACGGTCGAGATCGACGCCGTCGAGGGCGGTGGCAAAGCGGTTGGAGTAGCTCTCCCTCCGCATCTCCCCGTCCGTGATCACGTCGACGCCCGCCCGCTCCATGTCCTGGACGGCGAGCCGGGTCGCGTCGTCCTGGGCCTCCTCGAGGAACGGCTCGGGCACCCGCCAGAGCTCCCGGGCCCGTACGCGGGGCGGCAGGCGCTCGCCGAGCCGTTCCCTGTCGATCAGCCAGTCGGGCTGGGGGTAGCTCCCGACGACAGTCGTGACAAGTGCGTCAGGAACCAGAGCCGTCTGCCGCGCCCGTCGCCTGCATGGTGACGCAGCACTCTACTCTGCACGAGCCGCTGCCAGGTGCTCCGCGACTCGGTCGACCGGCGCCATGCTACGGAACGTCGGCGAGAAGGAGGAGTCATGGGCAGGATCGTGGTGACGGAATTCGTGTCGCTCGACGGCGTCATGGAGGCGCCGGGCGGAGGCGAGAGCTTCAGGCACGGCGGCTGGAGCTTCGAGATCGACCGCGGAGACGAGGGCAACCAGTTCAAGCTGGACGAGACGCTCGCGTCCGAGGCGCTTCTCCTCGGGCGGGTGACGTACGAGGGCTTCGCGGCGGCGTGGCCGTCGAGGGAGGGCGAGTTCGCGGACAAGTTCAACAGCATGCCCAAGTACGTCGTCTCCTCGACGCTCGAGGACCCGGAGTGGAACAACACGACCGTGCTCAGCGGCGAGGTCGCGGACGAGGTGGCGAAGGTGAGGGAGAGGCACGACGGCGACGTCGTCGTCCACGGCAGCGCCCGCCTCGTGCAGACGCTCCTCGACCGCGGGCTCGTCGACGAGGTGCGTCTGATGGTCTTCCCCATCGTCCTGGGCAGCGGCAAGCGTCTCTTCGGCGAGACGAGCGACAAGAAGCTCCTCCGCCTCGCCGACTCGAGGGTGGTCGGCGACGGCGTCGCGATCCTCGTCTACCGGCCCGGCGACGCGTGAGGGGTCCCGGCCGGCGGGCTAGCGCGCGAGACGATTGAGCGCTGCGAGAACCTCCTGGTGTCGCCGCTCCTCGTCCGGCATTCCTTCCTCGACGGGCTCGCGCCGCAGCCGGCTCATCATCGCCTGCACCGGCTTGACGATGAAGAAGAAGACCGCGGCCGCGATCGCCAGGAACTGGATCGCGTCGGTGATGAACGCCCCGTAGCGGAAGACGGCGTCGTTGATCGTGAACGTGAGGTCGCCGAAGTCCGGCCTGCCCACGATCATCGCGATCACCGGCATCACGAGATTCGCGACGAGCGAGTTCACGACCGCCGCGAACGCGACGCCCATGACGAAGGCGACGGCCAGCTCGACGATGTTCCCTCGCAGCAGGAAATCCTTGAATTCGCTCAGCACTTCTGCCTCCTCGGGTCGGACAGCCCCTGCGCCGCGCCATCCTGATGGGCCGGGGAGAGGGCGTCCAGCGCCGGGTGCGACCGAAAGCGGCGCTCCAGCGCTTCGGCAGGTCGTCTCGCTACTCTGTCGCACTGTGCCCCCGACCTACGAGACCGGCCAGGAGCGACAGTCGACGACGGAGCGGTTCCGCCACGAAGCGCTTCTCTACTCGGGCGAGGACGAGTTCGTCGCCCGCTCGACCGCGTTCGTCCGCGACGGCGTCGGCGCCGGCGAACCGGTGCTCGTCGTCGTCTCGGCGCGCAAGATCGACCGTCTGCGCGAGGCGCTGGGAGCCGACGCCGACTCCGTCCACTTCGCCGACATGGCCGCGGTGGGCCGCAATCCGGGCCGGATCATCCCCGCGTGGCAGGACTTCGTCGCGCGGTACGCGGCGCCGAGCGTCCGCCTCCGCGGGATCGGCGAGCCCATCTTCCCGGAGCGCACGCCGGACGAGCTCGTCGAGTGCCAGCGCCACGAGTCGCTCCTGAACGTCGCCTTCGCCGACGCGACGGCGTTCTGGCTCCTCTGTCCGTACGACGTGGCGGCGCTCCCGGCCGCCGTGATCGACGAAGTCGGGCGCAGCCATCCCCTCGTCGTCGGCGGCCGAG
>DATAAQ010000081.1:0-11586 GCA_036260055.1 Gaiellaceae bacterium
TACTTCATCGTCAGCTTGGAGCCGAGGTTGCCGTCGACCCACTCCATCGTCGCGTTCTCGTACGCGACGGCGCGCTTCGTGACGAGGTTGTAGACGTTCTGCGACCAGTTCTGGATCGTCGTGTAGCGGCAGCGGCCGCCGGGCTTGACGATGATCTCGACGACCGCCGAGTGGAGCGAGTCGGTCGTGTAGATGGGCGCGGTGCAGCCCTCGACGTAGTGCACGTACGCGCCCTCGTCGACGATGATCAGCGTCCGCTCGAACTGGCCCATGTTCTCGGCGTTGATGCGGAAGTACGCCTGGAGAGGCATGTCCACCGAGACGCCCGGGGGCACGTAGATGAACGAGCCGCCCGACCAGACAGCCGAGTTCAGCGCCGCGAACTTGTTGTCGTTCTGCGGGATGACCGTCCCGAAGTACTGGCGGACGAGGTCCTCGTGCTCGCGCAGGCCCGAGTCCATGTCGAGGAAGAGGACGCCCTGGGCCTCGAGGTCCTCCTTGAGCTTGTGGTAGACGACCTCGGACTCGTACTGGGCGCCGACGCCCGCGAGGAACTTCCGCTCGGCCTCCGGGATGCCGAGCCGGTCCCACGTCTGCTTGATGTCCGGCGGCAGGTCCTCCCAGGACTTCGCCTGCTTCTCGGTCGGCCGGATGTAGTAGTAGATGTCGTCGAAGTCGATCTCGTTCAGGTTCCCGCCCCACTGCGGCAACGGCCGGTTCCGGAAGTACTCGAGCGACTTGAGCCGGAACTTCCGCATCCAGTCGGGCTCGTCCTTGTGCGCCGAGATTGCCTCGACGACCCCAGGGGAGAGGCCCTTCTGGGACTTGAAGAAGTAGTTCTCGGGATCGTGGAAGCCGTAGCGGTACTCCTTGCCGATCTCGGCGACGACCTGCGTCTCGGGCACTGCGGCCATCAGGTCTGACCTCCCACTGATGCCGGCGCGAACGCCTCGTACCCCTCCGCCTCGAGCTTCTGGGCGAGCTCGGGCCCGCCTTCCTCCACGATGCGGCCGTCCACGAAGACGTGCACGAAGTCCGGCTCGATGTAGTTGAGAATGCGCTGGTAGTGCGTGATCACGAGGGCGCCCATCTCGGGCCCGACCAGCTTGCGCACGCCGCCCGCGACGATGCGGAGGGCGTCGATGTCGAGTCCGGAGTCGGTCTCGTCGAGCACCGCGATACGTGGCTCGAGGAGCGCCATCTGGAGGATCTCGACGCGCTTCTTCTCGCCGCCGGAGAAGCCGTCGTTGAGATAGCGGCCGGCCATCTCCTTGGGCACCTTCAGCTCCCTGACCGCCGCGTCGAGCTTCTTGCGGAACTCGGGGATCTTCACGGGATCGTCCACGCCGCCCGCCTTCGCCTTGCGGATCGCGTTGACCGCGGAGCGGAGGAAGCTCGCCACCGTCACGCCGGGCACCGCGTGCGGGTACTGGAAGGCGAGGAAGAGGCCGCGCTGGGCGCGCTCGTCCGCCTCGAGCCCGGTGACGTCCTCGCCGTCGAGGCGAATCGCCCCCTCGGTGATCTCGTAGGCCGGGTGGCCCATGAGCGCGTAGGCGAGAGTCGACTTGCCCGAGCCGTTGGGACCCATGATCGCGTGGACCTCGTTCGTGTCGATGGCGAGGTCGACCCCGCGGACGATCTCGGTGCCGTCCTCGGTCGCGACGTGCAGGTTCTCGATCTCGAGCAGAGACAAGTGCCGTGACACTCCAGTACCAGGTAGCTGCGCGGCCATTACGACCGCCCGTGACAGGGACAGTGTAGCGGCTGACCCTCTGCGTACCCCTCCTTGCGGGGCTGGTATCCTCAGGGCCATGCCCTTCGGAATCGGTATCTGGGAGCTCGTCATCCTCATGGTGCTGCTCCTCCTCGTCTTCGGCGCAAAGCGCCTCCCGGAGATGGGCCGCTCGATCGGCCACGGGATGCGCGAGTTCAAGGACGCCGTCACGGGGAAGGACGAGCCCGAGCCCGCGGAGAAGTCGGAGCTTCCCGCGCCGCCCGCGAGCTCGACGCCGAGCTCGCCCCCGTCCGCCCCACGGTCCGAGACCGAGCGCGTCTCCTCGAGCTAGGCGGCCATGCCGAGAGTGCCGCGTCGCCTCGCGCACGGCGATCGCGTCACGCTCGTCGAGCACCTCGACGAGCTCCGGTCGCGCCTGATCATCGCGCTCATCGCGATCGGCGTCGGCTTCGCCGTCTCGTTCGCCCTTCAGGACCAGATCCTGAGCTGGCTGAAGGAGCCGCTTCCGGACGACAAGGAGCTCATCACGCTCGGCGTCACGGAGCCGTTCTTCACGACGGTGAAGGTGAGCTTCTACGCCGGGCTCGCCCTGGCCCTGCCCGTCGTCCTCTGGCAGGTCTGGAGCTTCCTCGCGCCCGCCTTTCAGGAGCACTCGCAGCGCATCGTCGCGGTCTTCGTCCTCATCGCGACCATCCTCTTCGCCGGCGGCCTCCTCTTCGCCTACTACGTCGTCTTCCCGAAGGCCCTCGGCTTCCTGACGAACTACAACGAGGAGTTCTTCGCGATCGAGATCCGGGCTGACTACTACTTCTCGTTCGTCACGATCGGGATCCTCGGAATCGGCCTCGTCTTCGAGCTGCCCATCTTCGTCCTCGCGCTCGTGCGCCTCGGCGTCGTCACCTCCGACTGGCTGCGCCGCAACCGCCGCATCGGCTACGTGCTCGTCGTCGTCGTCGCGATCCTCCTCCCGACGGTCGACCCGGTCTCGCTCGCATTCGAGACGGTCCCTCTGCTGCTGCTCTTCGAGGCGTCGATCTGGGCGTCCGTGTTCCTCGAGCGGCGCTGGGCGGCGAAGATCGAGGCGCGCCGCGAGGCGTACTTCGCGGGCACCGAGCCGTGACGGTCTACGCCGCCGACTGGGTGCTCCCCGTCGACGCGGAGCCGATCGAGCGCGGCGGCGTCGCGGTCGAGAACGGCCGCATCGTGGCGGTCGGCCCAGCGGACGAGCTCGACGGAGACCGGCGCGACTTCCCGGACGCGGCGATCGTCCCCGGGCTCGTGAACGCGCACTCGCACCTCGAGTACGCCGTCTACGCCGGCTTCGGCGACGGTCTCGCCTTCGGGCCCTGGCTGCACACGCACATCGAGCGGAAGGCGCGTATCGGCTGGGAGGAGTTCGTCGCCATCGCCGCGCTCGGCGGCGCTGAGTGTCTCGCGGCGGGGGTGACGACGGTCGCGGACGCGAGCTTCAGCGGCGCCGCCGCCGTCGCAGCCGACCGCCTCGGGCTGCGGGCCGTCGTCTACCTCGAGGTCTTCGGCGCGGATCCCAGCCGCGCGGAGGACGTGCGCGAGCGGGCGGACGCGGTCGCGCGCGAGGTCGGCCCGCTCGTTCGTCTCGGCGTCTCCCCGCACGCGCCCTACTCGGTCTCCTGGGAGCTCTACCGCGAGCTCCGGTCGCTGGACCTCCCTCTGGCGACGCACGTGGCCGAGTCGGACGACGAGACGGAGTACATGCTGCGGGGCCGCGGGCCGATCGCCGCGGTGAGCGAGGTGACGCCGCCCGGAACGACGGCGGTCCGCCATCTCGCGGCCCACGGGCTGCTCGGCGCCGACGTCGTCGCCGCCCACTGCGTCAAGGTCGACGAGGAGGAGATCGAGCTCCTGGCCGAGCACGACGTCGGCGTCGCGCACTGCCCGCGCTCGAACGCGCTCCTCGGCTGCGGCATCGCCCCGCTTCGGGCGCTCCTCGACGCCGGCCTCCGCGTGGGCCTGGGCACCGACAGCCCCGCGTCCACTCCGTCCTTCGACATGTGGGAGGAGATGCGCGCGGCGGTCTACGTCGCGCGCGCGCGGGCGGAGCGGCCCGACGCCCTGGGAGCGAGCGAGGCGCTCGAACTCGCTACCCTTGGCTCGGCGCGCGCGCTCGGCCTCGACCGCGAGACCGGCTCGCTCGCCGCCGGCAAGCGCGCCGACATCGCGGTCGTCTCGCTCGCCGGCTCGCCGTACCTCCCCTGGGAGGATCCGACCGTCGCCGTGGTCTTCGGCGGCTCGCCCGAGCGGGTCGAGCTGACGCTCGTCGAGGGCGAGGAGCGATACGAGAAAGGAGGGTTCGAGTGGCACGAGCTTCGACACAGCGCCGCCGTCGCGCGGGCACGCATGCTCACCACCGAAGTGCCTCTAGCGCCGAAGACCTGATGTTCTTCCCCAAGCTTCGCCGGCGGGCGAAGTGGGTCTTCCTGGCGCTCGCCGTCGTCTTCGGCGGCGGGTTCCTCGTGTTCAACGTCGGCACGGGCGCCGGCTCGGGCATCGGCGACTATCTCGCGGACCTCTTCAACCGCCAGCCGGGGACGGGCGGGCCCTCGGTCGACGAGGCGCAGGAGCGGCTCGCCGAGAACCCGCGTGATGCGGAGGCGCAGCTCGACCTCGCCCGGGCCTTCCAGTCGGAAGGGCGGACCGAGGAGGCGATCGCCGCCTACGAGCGCTACACGACGACGAGACCGCGCGACGCGGACGCCCTCCGGACGCTCGCATCGCTGTACGGCCAGAAGGCGGCGGAGGCCCAGCGACGCTTCGAGAGCGCGAGCGCGGAGGCGCAGGAGGCGCGCCTCCAGCAGGAGTTCGCCCCGACCACGCCCTTCGCGCAGGCGATCACCGAGAACAGGATCGCGGAGTCGCTGGCGAGCCGGGCGGACGCCCGGGCCCAGGCGGCCCAGGCCGACGCCCAGCGCTTCGCCGGCCTCCAGACGGCGGTCTACCAGCGTGTCACCCTCCTCGTCGACGACGACCCGCTCCTCTGGCTGCAGTTCGCGCAGGCGGCCGAGACCGCCCAGCAGTACGACTCGGCCATCACCGCGTACGAGAGGTTCCTCGAGCTCGCGCCCGACGATCCCAACGCGCAGCCGGTGCGCGAGCGGATCGAGCTCCTCCGCGGCTTCGCCGGCACGGCCGGAGAGCAGGACGAGTAAGGTAGAGCGCGGAAGCGGACGCAAGGGGACTCATGAACTTCGACATCAAGACGGAGCACCTGGGCGGCGAGGCGCACGTCATCGCCCTGTCGGGCGAGGTCGACCTCTACACGGCCCCCGAGTTCAAGCAGCAGCTGCTCGAGGTCATCGGCCAGGGCGGCAAGCAGGTCGTCGTCGACCTCACGGAGACGACCTTCATCGACTCGACGACGCTCGGCGTGCTCGTCGGCGGGGTCAAGCGCCTGCGGCCCGACGGCGGCCAGCTCTCCCTCGTCTGCAACGACCGCAACATCACGAAGATCTTCGAGATCACCGGCCTGAACAAGGTCTTCCCCATCTACGAGACGAGGGACGAGGCCGTCCAGAGCCTCGACCAGGTCGAGGCCCAGAGCTAGCCCCCGAGCGGTGCGTCCTCGCCTCCTCGCGCTCTTGCTGGTCGGAGCGGCGCTTCTCGCGGCGGGCTGCGGCGGGGAGAGCGTCACCGGCATGGAGGAGGCGAACGAGTCGAACGGCAAGCAGCTCTTCACCGGCGACGGGCGCTGCGGGTCGTGCCACACGCTGGCGGACGCCGGCACGGTCTCGCAGGTGGGGCCGGATCTCGACCAGGCGTTCGCCTACTCGTGCCGTCAGGGCTTCGACGAGAGCACGTTCTTCGCGGTCGTCCTGAACCAGATCGACATCCCCGGGCAGAACAGTCAGATGCCGGCCGACCTCGTCACCGGCCAGGACGCCGCCGACGTCGCCGCCTACGTGGCGAGCGTGGCCGGGCAGAACGTCGAGGGCTGCGGCGAGACGACGACCGGCGGCGCCGACACGACCGCGGCTCGGCGCTAGGGCCGGCGCTCCGCGACGGGCGGCACCGCCTCCGCGCGCTCGCGCTCGTGGAGGAGGTCGACGACGACGTGCGCGATGGGGCAGCCGTAGCGCTCGCGGGCGCGCTCGATGACGTCTCGCTCGAGCCAGTTCGACCGTCCCGGCGGGTGCGTCGAGATGACGATCTCGTCCGCGCCGAACGTCCTGAGGGCGTCGTCGATCGCCTGGATCGGATCGGCGTCGCCGACCTCGCCGCGCGCGTGAACCCCCTCGTCCGCGAGCGCTGCGAGCGACTCGTCGAGCCGGGCCTGGGCCTCGGCGCGGGCGCGGTCCTCGTCGGAGGCCCAGTGGCGGAGCGGCGAGTTGAGGGCCGGGCACACGACCAGCACGTCCGCGTCGCCGCGGGCGCGGTGGACGATCTCGCCGCGGAGCGCGCGCCCCGCGACCGTCTCGTTGGCCACGACGAGGATGTGGCGGCGACCGTCTCCGCCGCCGCGCTCCCAGACGGCCGGCTCGCGTACGGCGGGCTCGCCCTTCACGTAGATCGCGACGGCGACCGCGAGCGCGAGGAAGACGCCCAGCGCGGCCCAGCCGCCGCCGAGGATGCCCGCGAGGGCCACCGCGGCGAACAGCGCGACGGAGACGAGCACGAAGCGGAACGCCTCGGCCTCGCTCCGGAACGGATTGCGCATGCCCCCTCCTAGATGACGTAGACGGTCGTGTAGACCACGATCCACATTACGTCCACGAAGTGCCAGTAGATCCCGGGCAGCTCCACGCCGAGGTGCTTCTCCGGCTCGGGTCCGTAGTGCCCGCGGACGGAGCGCACGAGCGCGTAGAGCAGCAGGTTGAGGCCGACGAAGACGTGGGCGCCGTGCAGGCCCGTGAGCCCGAAGAACGTGGAGGCGAACGCGTTGTCGCCGGGAGAGAAGCCGATCCGCGTGTACTCGCGCGCCTGGATGAGCAGGAAGGTGAGCCCGAGGAGGAACGTGAGCGCGAGCCCGCCGACGAGCCCGGAGCGGTTGTTCCGCTTCACCGACTGGAGCGCCCAGTGCATGGTGAAGCTCGACGTCACGAGGATGATCGTGTTCAGGAGCGCGAGATAGACGGGCAGCTCGAAGCCCTCCGGCGGCCAGGCCTCGCCTCCCGAGGCGACGACGCGGGCGAAGAAGTAGGCGCTGAAGAAGGCGCCGAAGAGCATCGTCTCCGAGGCGATGAAGAAGTACATGCCGAGGAGGCGCGCGTCGACGCGCGAGCTCCGGTGCGCCTCGGGCGGGTGCTCGGCGTGCGTGACGGTGGCCACTAGACGAGCGCCTCCGCCTCGGAGGCCTCGACGACGACGTGCCGGACGGGCAGGTCGGCGCCCTTTCGGATCCGGCCGACGACGTCGCGGCGGAGCCACCCGGACGTCGCCGCCGGGAACGTCGAGACGATGATCTCGTCGACGGCCTCGTCGTGGACCGCGTTCAGCGCAGCGGTCACCGGGTCGGGATCGCCGATGTGCCCGGTCGCCTCGATCCCCGCCTCCCGGAGCTGCGCGAGCGCCCGCTCCAGGCGCCGCTGCACGCCGGGCTGGTCGGCCGGAGCGACGAGGGTGAAGTCGGCGGGCGTGCTCCGTGCCCGCTCGACGATCGCGCCGAGGAGCGGGCCGCCCAGGATCGTCTGGTTGGCGAGCACCAGCACGTGCGCTCGCTCGCGCGGCGACTCGAGGTCGACCTCGACGTGCGTGACGGGGACGTCGGTCGCCTTCCGCGCCCTCTCGACGAGCCCGGCGCGGAGCCAGCTCGACTTCGCCGCGCCCGGGTGGGTGGAGATGATGACCTCGTCCACCGGCGCGTACTGGTGCAGCGCGTCCCTGAGCGCCTGGAGCGGGTCGGGGTCGACGACGGCGCCGCGGGCCGCGATCCCCGCCTCGTGCAAGAGGTCGAGGGTGCGCCGGAGGCGCCGCTCGGCGCTGGAGCGGCGGCTCTCCTCGTAGACGACGTAGCCCGCGCGCGGGTCGTTCTGGGGCGAGATGACGGTGACCCGGAGCTGTCCCCCGGCCGCGCGGGCGCGCACGGCCTCGAGGAGCGTCTTCCCCGCGACCGTCTCGTTCGCCACGACGAGGACGTGGTGCGGCCGGGCGGAGGGCTCCGTCTGCGCCGCGGCCTCGTACGGGTTCTCGCTCACGGGCCGGTCTCCGGCCTGTGAGCGCGGGGAAGGGGTGTGCGGGAACCGGGAGGCTCCCCGACGGCATCGCAGAAGGGGGCCCGTGGGGGAAACGTGGTCTCCCCCTCCGGAGCGAGCCGAAGGCGAGCGACGCTCACGACGAGTGGATGGCCTCCACCGGCTCCGGCGCGCGTCCCGTCTGGACGGGACGCCCGTCCATGACCGCATGCCGGGCGCCCCGCACGCCGTACTCGTACGGGCTGCCGACCACCTGCGGGATCTGGTCGAAGTTGAAGACGGGCGGAGGCGAGGACACCTGCCACTCGAGGGTCAGCGCCCGCCACGGGTTCGCCGGCGCCGACAGTCCGCGACGCCAGCTGACGAGCATGTTGTAGAGGAAGACGAGCGTCGAGGCGCCGAGCGCGAAGGAGGCGATCGAGATGACCATGTTCCACGTCCCGAACTCGGGCGCGTAGTCGGCGACGCGGCGGGGCATGCCCTGCAGGCCGATCCAGTGCATGGGGAAGAACGTGACGTTGAAGCCGACGAACGTCATCCAGAAGTGGATCTTCCCGAGGCGCTCGTCGTACATCCGGCCGGTCATCTTCGGGAACCAGTAGTAGATGCCCGCGAAGATCGTGAAGAGCGAGCCGCCGAAGAGGACGTAGTGGATGTGGGCGACGACGAAGTACGTGTCGCTCGCATGGATGTCGATCGGCACGGAGCCGAGGTAGATCCCGGAGAGCCCGCCGATGACGAACATGGAGACGAAGCCGGAGGCGAAGAGCATCGGCGTCGTGAAGTGGAGGCGCCCCTCCCAGAGCGTCGCCAGCCAGCTGAAGACCTTGATCCCCGTCGGAACGGCGATCACGAGCGTCGTCAGCATCATCTGGATGCGGAGCCAGGACGCCATGCCGGAGACGAACATGTGGTGCGCCCACACGGAGAAGCCGAGGATGAGGATCGCCATGAGGGAGAGCGCCATCAGCCGGTACCCGAAGATCGGCTTGCGGGCGAAGACGGAGATGACCTCCGAGGCGATCCCGAAGCCCGGCAGCATCATGATGTAGACGGCCGGGTGCGAGTAGAACCAGAAGATGTGCTGGTAGGCGATGACGTCGCCGCCCTGCCCCGGGTCGAAGAAGTTCGTGTGCAGGACGCGGTCGAAGAGGATGAAGAACTGCGAGCCGGCGACGAACGGGGTCGCGATCACGACGAGGGTCGAGGTGGCGAAGTTCGCCCAGACGAGGAGGGGCATGCGCCAGAACGACATGCCCGGGGCTCGCATGGTGATGATCGTGACGAGGAAGTTGAGCGCCGTCATGATCGAGGACGCACCCGCCCACTGGACCCCCATCTGGAAGAAGAGGTTCCCGTCGGGCTGCACGACCGAGAGGGGCGCGTAGTTCGTCCAGCCGGCGGAGAAGGCGCCTCCGTCCGGGACGAGATAGCTCGCGAGCATCATGAGACCGGCGATCGGGAGGAGCCAGAAGGAGAGGGCGTTCAGGCGGGGGAACGCCATGTCGGGCGCGCCGATCATGAGCGGGATGACGTAGTTCCCGAGGCCCGCGAAGGCCGGGATGATGAAGAGGAAGATCATCAGCGAGGCGTGGACCGAGAAGAGCCCGTTGAAGGTGTTCGTGTCCACGAACTGCATCCCGGGCCTCGCGAGCTCGGCCCGCATGAACATCGCCATGAGGCCCGCCGCGATGAAGAAGAAGATCGTCGTGACGACGTACTGGACGCCGATGACCTTGTGGTCGGTGTTGACGCGGAAGTAGTCCCTCCACGAGCGGGCCCCGTGGCCCGAGTGGTCCTCCGGGCGCGTCGGCCTTCCGGAGATCCAGTACGCCCAGTAGTCGAACCCCCCGATGGCGACGAGGAAGGCGAGCGGCACGAGGACCGTCCAGGCGACGATGAGGACGCCGAGCTGCCACAGCGGGTCGTAGCCGAGCGCGGCCCGTCCACCGACGACGAGGAGCGTCGCGAGGCCGAACGCGAGCGGCGTCAGCCAGAGCGCGCGCAGCCAGCCGGCGCCCGTGAAGCGGCGCAGCCCCCGCCGCCGCGGCGACGGGCCGGCGTGGAGCGCCTCGTGCTCCCGCTCGGGAACCTCGACCGCCATCAGTTCCCGCCGCCCCCGGTCGCCTCGAGCAGGTACTCGACGAGGCCGTCGAGCTGCTCGGCCGTGAACATCTGCTCGTAGTTCTGCGGCATCACGTCCGGCTGGAAGCCCTCGCTGATGTCGGCGTTCGGATCGACGATCGACTCGCGGACGGAGTCCGCGTCCTGGCCCTCGAGAACGCTATCGAGGTCGGGCCCCGTCTGCCCCTCCGTACCGGCGTCGGCGAGGGTGTGGCAGCTGCCGCAGTTGGAGACGAAGAGCTGCTCGCCCTGCACGGAGGCGCCCTCGGCCGCCCGGCGCCGCTGGTCGGCGACCCAGCGCCGGAAGCCGCTCTCGTCGAGGACCCGCGCCTGGGAGCGCATCGTCGGGTGCCCCAACCCGCAGAGCTCCGTGCACACGACCGGGAAGACCCCGATCTTCGTCGGCTGGACGACGGTCCTCGTCGTGATCCCCCGGACGGCGTCCTGCTTCATCCGCCACTCCGGCACCCAGAAGGAGTGGATGACGTCCTCCGAGGTGATGCGGAACTCGACCGGCTCGTCCACCGGGAGGACGAGCTCCCCGCTCGAGAGCGCCCGGCCTTCCTGGAGCTCGATGTCGGGGTAGGTGAAGGTCCACGCGAACTGCCGGCTGGAGACCTCGACGACCATGTGCTCGTCGGGGATGTCCTCCGCCTGCGCGAGCGCCACGCTCGAGTAGACCGCGATCGCCGTCACGAGGACGACCGGGATCACGGTCCAGACGATCTCGAGCCCCGTATGGCCGTGGATGGGGCTGCCGTCGTCCGTGTCCCCGGGCGGGGCGCGGAACTTCCAGACGGCGTACACGGACACCCCGGCGACGACCGCGAAGACGGCGACGCAGATGATCGTCACGAACCAGTAGACGTTGTCGATGATCCGCGCCTGCTCGGCGCCCTGGTCGGGCAGCCAGGGAATGACCAGCGCCACGACCGCCAGCGCCGCACCGACGGCCAGACCCACCAGCGTCATCTGAATGATCGAGCGTTTCCGCACGTACGAGGAGGGTATGCGGCCCGCGGAGAACCCTAGCGCAAGCGTATCCGCGCAACTCGCTCGACCGTTCTCCCCGCAGAACCCCGAAGGGAAGGAAGCCTGGAGATGGGAATCGGCGTAAGCATCTTCCTCATCGCGGTCGGCGCGATCCTCGCCTTCGCCGTGACGGCGGAGGTGAGCGGCGTCGACATCGGCACGGTCGGCTGGATCCTCATGATCGTCGGGGGCCTCGGTCTCCTGCTCTCGCTCGTCTTCTGGCAGAGCTGGGGCGGCGGGGGCTGGCGCCGCGAGACCTACGTCCGCCAGGACCCGTACGACCGTCCTCCGCCGTACTAGCGGTCGGAGCTTCGACGACGAGAGGGCGGCGGCCGCCGCCGCCCTCTCTCACCGGGCGCTCAGCAGGACCACGTAGGCGAGCAGGTAGAGACCCGCCAGGACGAGCGAGCTCCCGCGGTCGTGCCGGCGGCGGGCGGCGAGGCCAGGCCGCTCATCGCCAACAATCGTCTGCGGAACGTGCGTGATCCGCACTGGCGCTAGACGAAGTGGAGCAGAGAATCTTGCCTGTGC
>DATAAQ010000082.1:0-29320 GCA_036260055.1 Gaiellaceae bacterium
GAGGTTCGTGATCGAGATGACCGTCGCGCGCACGCGAGAGTCGTCGATGCTCGAGTTCAGCCACGTCGAGTACACCGGCCGCATGAGGGATCTCGCGATCTCGACGACGAAGAAGGCGAGCGCCGCAAGGGCGAAGCTGCCCACGAGCGCGAAGGTCAGCGTTCCGATGACGAGAACCGCCTCGAGGCCGAGAAGCGAACGGGTCATGCCCTCGCGCCCGGCCCGCTCGAAGCGGCGGAGGAGAACCTGGGCGACGGCGAGCGAGAGGAGGAGCGAGCCCGCGTTGAGGATGCCGAACCAGACGAGCGGATCGAGTCCCGCGAGGCCGGGAACGCCCACCTCGAGGAGGAACTGTGCCTCCCAGAGGCGGTCGAACCCCTCGCTCCACATGCCGCCGAAGAAGGCGATGCCGACCATGAGGAGGAGGGCGGGGCGCGCCCGGACGAGGCGTCCGCCGTCGCCGGCCGTTCGCAGAAGCGCGCGTGCCCGGCCCACCTGCCCGCGCGAGGCCGGACGGAAGCCCGTCTCCGGCATGACGAGGGCGAGCACGACGCCGAGGGCGGCGAGCAGCGCCCCACCGGCGATGAGCGGAAGCCGGAGGTCCACGAGGCCGACGGCGACGCCTCCGCCGATGCCGGCGAGGGCCAGCGCGCGCGAGGCCTGCGCCCCCCGCTGGTAGGCGCGCGCAAGCGACTCGGGGCCGACCTCGTCCGCGAGCCAGGCGTCTTCCGCCCCGCTCTTGAAGGTCCAGCCGAACCCGGTCAGGGCGGCGGCGGCCAGGATCACGCCGACGTCCGGGAAGGCACCGGTGAGAATGAACCCCGCTCCCATCAGCACCTGGCCGACCACGATGGAGGCACGCCGGCTGTACGTGTCCGCGACGACCGCGGTCGGCACCTCGAAGACGAAGTAGGCGACCTCGAGCGCCGTGCCGACCAGGACGAGCTCGAGCGGGCTCATCCCGACCTCGCGGACGAAGTAGACCGCCGCGACCGTCCAGCCGACCCACCGCGCGAACGAATCGACGCCGGCGTAGAGGAGCCACGCCCTCTGGGCCTCGAGCCGCGGCACCCGGCTCACCCGGACCGCTTCAGCTTCCCGTGACGCTTGGCGTGCTGCTCGCCGGCGCGGAAGACGAGCAGGCCGGCGGGCACTGAGACGGCGCCGATCGCGAGGAGCGGCCAGACGTCGTCCCAGACCCCAGCCACCCCCGCCCCCTCGAGGATTGCGTCCCGGATGCCCTCGAGCGCGTACGTCGCCGGTGAGACGACGGAGAGCGCCTGCATCCAGCCGGGCAGGACGGAGACGTCGTAGTACACGCCGGAGACGACGAGGAGCACGCCCTGCGCGATGAACCCGATCTGCGTCCCCTTCTCCGGCGAGATGAGCGGCAGGACGGCCGTCATCATCCCGATGCCGACGAAGGAGACGGAGGCGACGCCGAGGACGACGAGGGCGGCGAGGAAGTCCGCCTGCGGCATCTCGAGCTCGAAGAAGAACGCCACGACGCCGAAGAGGAGGACGGCGCGCACGAGCCCGTACGCGATCGCGAACAGGCCCATGCCCGCCAGGTGGACGGGACGCGCGAGGGGCGCCATGAACGTGTACTCGATGGTCCCCTCCCACCGCTCCCAGGCGACCGTCTCGGTGAGGACCTCGAAGATGATCCCGAGGTACGCCCAGATGACTGCTCCGATGAGGAGCACGGTCGTCACCCGGTTCACGTCGATGCGGCCGCCGGACGCCTCGATTCCCTCCGCGATGAAGACGATCGTGAGGGTGTTCGCGATCGTCCAGACGAAGAAGGCGACGTCCCACCAGATGTAGCGCTTGACGAGGTAGAGGTTGCGCTCGACGACGCCGCCGAGGGCGACGAGCTCCGAGCGCAGCGTCGCGGCGGCGCCGTGCATCAGCCGTCGTCTCCTTCCTCGGCGTCGTCCTCGAGCGAGCGGCCGGTCGCGGCGAAGAACGCCTCCTCGAGGGTGCCGACGCCGAAGCGGCGCTTGAGCTCCTCCGGCGTCTCGAGGCAGAGGAGCTCGCCGCGGTCGAGGATCCCGATGCGGTCGGCGAGGAGCTCGGCCTCGTCGAGGTCGTGCGTGCAGAGCACGATGGTCGCGTCGTGGGCGCGGCGCACCTCCCGGATGAAGTCCTGCACCTCGAGCTTCGACCTCGGGTCGAGGCCGGTCGTCGGCTCGTCGAGCAGGAGCAGCACCGGGGAACTCAGCAGCGCGCGCGCGAGCGCCACCTTCTGCTGCATCCCGCGCGAGAGGTTCTCCATCGACTCGCGGCGTCGCTCGACGGGAAAGCCGACGCGCTCGAGGATCGCCGGAATTCGGTCGCCCGTCTCGCGCGGCGTCATCCCGTAGAAGCGGGCCGCGTATGCGAGGTTCTCGACGGACGACATCTTCTTGAAGAAGGAGGCCTCCACCGACACGCGGTTCACGAGCCGGCGGACGGCCCGGGGGTCGCCGCCGACGTCGTGGCCGAAGACCCTGGCGCTGCCGCCGTCGGCGACGAGGAGCGTCGACAGGAGGCGGATCAGCGTCGACTTGCCGGACCCGTTCTGGCCGAGGATGGCGACGCACTCCCCCCGCGCGACGCTGAAGGAGACGCCCTTGAGCGCCGGCACGCGGCGCCGGCGGAGGGCGCGGCCCTCGCGGCGGAGGAAGTCCTTGCGAAGCTCGTGGATTTCGACTGCGGTCGTCATGCATGCTCCTGGTGGTCGAGGGGTCAGAGTCGAGTCGAACGGCAGGGCGAAAGGGGGCCTAGGAGGGCCCCGGCACCTGGTGTCTCAGACTCTGGACGGAGACATGCCGAGGAGAACCATACCTCCGAGGGTGGTGTCCGTCCACCCGGCGAGGTATCGTCCGAGTAGTCGGCGGCGACGAAGACGCCGGCGGCAGGCGACGTCGCCTCGGAGGTCACGACGACCCCCGGGGCGTTTCTGTTTGGACCGAAGGAGGCGCGAATGCAGGAGCTGGAGGCGAAGGAGTACCTGGCGAACGGCACGAAGCCCGCGGCGGAGGAAGCGGTCGCGTGGGCGTTCGAGAAGAAGGCCCAGATGGTCGATCTCAAGTTCTGCGACCTCCTCGGGGCGTGGCAGCACATGACCCTGCCGGTGAGCGCCTTCGGGACCGAGGCCTTCACCGAGGGCCTCGGCTTCGACGGCTCGTCCATTCGCGGCTGGCAGGGGATCGCCGAGAGCGACATGCTGCTCGTTCCCGACCCCGCCTCGGCGGTGCTCGACCCGTTCGCCGCCGCGCCCACGCTCTCGCTCGTGTGCGAGATCGTCGACCCGACGACCGGCGAGCCGTACGGGCGCGACCCCCGGCGGGTGGCCAGGAGGGCGGAGGAGCATCTTCGCGAGACGGGGATCGCGGACACCGCGAACTTCGGACCCGAGTGCGAGTTCTTCGTCTTCGACGAGGTCTCGTACGAGCTCGCCCCCAACCGCGCCCACTACGCGCTCGACTCGGCTGAAGGCCACTGGAACTCCGGTCGACCAGGGCTGGGCTACACCGTGCGCGAGAAGGGGGGCTACTTCCCGCCGGCGCCCCACGACACCCTGCACGACCTCCGCACGGAGATCGTCCTCACGCTCGAGCGGGTCGGCATCCCGTGCGAGTTCCACCACCACGAGGTCGCCTCCGGAGGCCAGTGCGAGGTCGACCTCCGCTTCGGCACCCTCACGCGCATGGCCGACCAGGTCATGACGTACAAGTACGTCGTCCGGAACGTCGCCCGGGCGGCGGGGAAGAGCGTCACGTTCATGCCGAAGCCGATCTTCGGCGACAACGGCTCGGGGATGCACACGCACCAGTCGCTGTGGAAGGAAGGCACGCCGCTCTTCGCCGACCGGTCCGGGTACGCAGGCCTCTCGCAGCTCGCCCGGGCGTACGTCGGCGGCCTCCTCATGCACGCTCCGGCGCTGCTCGCGTTCTGCGCGCCGACGACGAACTCGTACCGCCGGCTCGTCCCCGGATACGAGGCGCCCGTCAACCTCGTCTACTCGAAGCGAAACCGCTCCGCCGCCATCCGGATCCCCATGTACTCCGAGTCTGCGAAGGCGAAGCGGATCGAGTTCCGATGCCCCGACGCGACGGCGAACCCCTACCTCGCGTTCGCCGCGATGCTGATGGCCGGCCTCGACGGCATCGAGAAGGGCCTCGACCCCGGCGAGCCGGCCGACTTCGACCTCTTCGAGCACGAGACACCCGTCGCGCAGGTCCCGGGCTCGCTGGCCGAGGCGCTCGACGCGCTCGAGCACGACCACGAATTCCTGCTGCGCGGGGGCGTCTTCGACGATGACCTCATCCGGACCTGGATCGACTACAAGCGGGAGAACGAGGTCGACGTCGTCGCGCTCCGGCCCCATCCGGCCGAGTTCGCGCTCTACTACGACGCGTAGGGAGATCGCCGCGGCGGCAGCCCGCGCGCGGGCCTGGCAGGGTCGCCGCCGCCGCCGCCGCGGCGGCCTTGTGGCTCTAGGCGAACGCCGCGAGGTAGGGCTGCCAGCCGTCCGGGACGCGCGGCGCGGAGAGCGTCACGAAGAGCGCCGGCGTCGGCGGGCGCGGCGTCACGAGCATCCGCATCTCGACCTCGTCCAGGAGTCGGTTGCCCTTGCGGAGGTTGCACGGCGCGCACGAGGTGACGACGTTCTCCCAGACGGAGTCGCCGCCGCGGCTTCGCGGCACGACGTGGTCGAGGGTGAGGCGCGTCGTGGACCCGCAGTAGACGCACTGGTGGCCGTCGCGGGCGAAGAGCGCCCGGCGCGAGATCTTGCGCTTGACGGCGCGCGGGACGCGCACGAAGTGCAGGAGCCGGATCACGTGCGGCCACGGGAACGTGCTCGTCGCCGAGCGGAGCGGCTGCCCGAGCTCCTCGACGACCTCTGCCTTCCCCTTGAAGACGAGGACGTGCGCGCGCCGGACGGAGCACACGTTGAGCGGCTCGTAGCTCGCGTTCAGCACCAGAACCTGCTGCATCCCGACGGGAATCGTAGCCGGAAGCGGACCTAGCGCTGGGGCAGGACGAGCTCCAGAACGTCGTCCCCGGCGGGGACGAAGCCCCGGCCGCGGTAGAACGTCTCGGCCCGGACGTTGCCCTCCTCGACGACGACCTGGAGCGAGCGGGCGCCGCGGAAGATCGCGTACCCCTCGGCGAACTCGAGGAGCTGCCGGCCGACCCCCTCGGCCTCGTGCTCGGGGCTCACGAAGAGCTGGTCGACGCGGCAGGCGTCCTCGCGGACGTCGAGGGCGACGTAGCCGGCCGCCGTCCCTTCGACCTCGGCCACGAACACGGTCTCGCGCTCGAGCACCGCGAGCGTTCGCTCGTCGGCACCGCGGTCGAGGCTCGCGAGCCCGAAGAGAAGGGCCTCGTCCTCGCTCGTGTACGGACGGATGTCGGCCTTGCGGTAGGGCACGCTCGAACTCTAGTGGGCCATCGCGCGCTCGACCGCCTCCTGCTCCTCCGGCGAGAGCGCCACCGGCGCACGACCGCGGTCGATCTGCTTCACGTAGATGCGCGCGTAGTCCCGTCCCTGGATCGCGCTCATGACGAGGCCCGAGCGGGCGGCGTCGAGGAACGCGAGCGAGGCCGACTGGTGCCCGCCGGCGTCCTCGTACGCGTCGTAGCGGACGAGCGACGTGTGCGAGACGCAGCCGTCCACCCGCCGGTCGATCCGCGAGAGGCCGGCGGCGACCTCGTCCACGACCCGGTGGAGGTCGTCGATCCGCGCCTGGAGCGAGACGGCGAAGTTGACGAGGTCGTCCTTCCCCGTCCCGAGGAGGATCTGCTGCGCCTTCCGGACGGCGCGAAGCTTCACGTAGAACGCGAGCGCGAGAAGGAGCGCGACGGCGGCCGCCGCGGCGGCCCCGATCGCGATCCAGGGAGCGGCGTCGGAGAGCTCCGCGGACACGGCCACCTACTCCGTGAGCGAGAAGAGCACGGGGTACTCGGCGGTGTTGTTCGCCGTGTTCTGCTCGCCCGGCACGGGCTCGACGATCACCCTCAACGTCGTGCCGGTCTCGAACGAGATGGCGCCGAAGTCGCTGAAGGAGACGACCTTCGTCTGCCCCGGGTTGATGATGTCGATCACCTGGCGCTTGCGGATCGGCGGATCCTGCTGGATCGTCAGCGTCACCTCCACCCGGGTTTCCTGGTTGTCGCCCGAGTTCTGGACCAGCACCTGGAACGTGAGCCGGTCGGAGGCGAGGACGGTGTTGTCCTCGTCCGGCGAGAGCGTCTCGCCGCCGGGCTGCACGCGCACCTCCATGATCCCGTTCCCGTGCAGGCCCCCCGCGGAGGCCGGCTGCGTGAGGCGGCGGACGACGAGCTCCCACGCGGTCGGGCTGACCAGGTCGAGGCTGGGGATGAAGTTCGAGTCGGGGACGGCGACGTCCGTCACCTCCTGCGCCTCGAGCACGTCGGCGGCGGGCTCCTTGAAGAGGTCGTCGTAGACGACGTCGCTCGAGATCAGCCGGCTCGATTGCTGCGCGAGCCTGCCCGCCGACTCCTGCACGTTGGTCGACTGCGCGGCGAGCGCGAAGGCGGCCGCGAGCCCGTCGAGGCCGCTGGCGCGGAACTGCATCGTCTGGAGAAGGCTCTGCTGCTGCTCCACGAGTGGGCCGGGCGGGGTCAGGTCCTGCGTCCGGCGGAGGATCTGATCCTGCTGCTCCGCGAGCCCCTCGACGTCCCGGCGGAGCGCCTCGAGCCGGATCCCGGGAGTCGTGAGGCGGTTGTTGAGCTCGGCGCCGAGGTTCGCAGACTGGCCCGCGACCTCGCCGACCGCCTCCATGTAGTCCCGGTACTCGGCCTGCTTTTGGTCCGCCCGGCAGCTGTTGACGGTCAGGATGAGGATGACCGCGAGGACGATCAGTCCCGCGACGAGGATCCCGAGGCGATAGAGCTGCGGGCCGCCCGGCGGGCTCGGCGGCCGCGTCGGCAGACGCCGGCGGCGGCGCTCGCTCGGCTCGCGCGTCGCCGTCTCGGCGGTCGGCGACTCGTCGAAGAAGTCGAACTCGATGTCCGTCTGGGGATCGGTTCGCGGGTCGGTTCTCTCGCGCTCGAACATGCCCCCGGGGGGTCGAAGAAGTGGCCGAGTCTAGCACCAGAGTCGGCGATTGCAGGAGTTTGCAGCCGAAACGCCAAGTGCTCGCTGCCGATGGAGCACGCCGTCGCCCTCCGCCCGCGCGACCTCGTCCTCGGCCGCTACCGGCCGCTGCGCCCGCTCGGGAGCGGCGGCTCGGGATCGGTCTGGCTCGTCCGGGACGAGCACGCCGCTCGCGACGTCGCGCTCAAGATCGTCCCCCGCGAGGGCAAGGCCGGATCGCGCGCCGAGCGGGAGGTGGAGGCCGCGACCCGGCTTCGCCACCCGCGCTGCCTGCGGGCGCTCGCCCTGGCGCGGGACGAGCGTCACGTCTACGTCGCGTACCCGTACGTCCGCGGCCACACGCTCCGAGAGCTCCTGCGCGGGGGGGCGCTCGACGACTCGACGGCGCTCGAGGCGGGCGCCCAGGTGCTCGAAGCGCTCGCGCACGCGCACGGCAAGGGGATCGTCCACCGGGACGTGAAGCCGGCGAACGTCATGCTCGAGGAGGGCGGGACCGTCTCGGTGCGCCTCCTCGACTTCGGGCTCGCCCGGATGCACCACGTCGACACGCTCACCGCCGTCGGCGACGTTCCCGGGACGCTCGCCTACATCGCCCCGGAGCGGCTGGCCGGCCGCGAGGCGACCGGCGCCGCCGACGTCTGGTCCGTCGGCGTCCTGCTCTGGGAGGCGTTCGCGGGACGTCACCCCTTCTGGGCGGTGTCGCCGCTCGAGACGGCCCGCCGCATCGAGGCCGGCGCACCACCGCTCGCGACGGTTCGACCCGACCTCCCGCGCAAGCTCAGCCGCGCGGTCGACCGCATGCTCGAGCTCGAGCCGGGCCGCCGGCCGCGACCGAAGGCCGCCGCGCAGTGGCTCCGCAACGGCGCCGAGGAGCGGACGCAGCGCACGCGCGGGATCACCTCCCGCGCGACCCTCCGCGAGCGCGCGCCTCACGCCCTGCTGGCCGCCGTCCTCACCTGCGGAAGCGCTCTCCTGCTCCCGTTCTTCCCCGCAGGCTGGCCCTTCCTGCTCGGCGCCCTCGCCGCTCTCGCCGCCCTCGTCAGCCCCTTCGCCGGACTCGCAGCCGCGCTCGCCGTCCCCGTGCTTCCGCTCGGCAACCTCGCCCTCGGCGCCGCGCTCGCCTACGTTCCCGCGGCGGTGGCATGGCTCGCCCTCTTCGCCCGCGACCCCCGCTCGGGGCTCCTCTTCGCCGCCGGGCCGCTGCTCGCGCCGCTGCACGCGCTCGCGCTGCTCCCGGTCGTGGTGCTCCGGGCCCGCGGCGCGCTTCGCCGGGCGGCGCTCGCCGTCGCCGCGACCCTTGCGGCGGTCGCCGCCGCCGGGCTCACCCGGTCGCCGCTCCCGCTCACCGGCGACCCGCCGCTCGTCGGGCTCGGCCTCGCCGAGAGCGACCGGCCCAGCACGGTGCTCGACGCGACGGTCCAGATCCTCTTGGAGCATCCCGCGCTCGCCGTGGCGGCGCTCGTCCTCGCGGCGGCGGCCGCGACGGCGCCCCTCGCGCGGGCCCGCGGCCGCGTGACGGTAGGCTCCTGGGCGGCCGCCTTCCTCGCGGCGCTCCTCGCGCCCGCGCTCGCGCTCGAGGGCGGAGGCGAGGTCCTTCCGCTCGCGCTGGGAGCCTGCGCGGCGGCCGCGGCCCTCGCGTATCCCGGCCTCAGGACGCGTAGTTAGAGTGGCGGCGGGCACAATGGCCCGTCGCCCGATGAACGTCCTCCGCAGCATCGAGCACCGGATCGAATCCCTGGTCGAGGGCGTGTTCGGGCGCGCGTTCCGCTCGCACGTGCAGCCCGTGGAGCTCGCCCGCAAGCTCGCGAAGGAGATGGACGAGCACAAGTCGGTCTCCGTCTCCCGCGTCTATGTCCCCAACGAGTACACGCTCTACCTCGCCCCGAGCGACCGCGAGCAGTTCTCCAGCTACGAGGACTCCCTGCTGACCGAGCTCTCCGACTACCTGTCGGAGCATGCTCGCCGTGAGGGCTATGCGCTCCTCTCGACGCCGCGCGTCCTCATGGAGGAGGACGAGGACCTCCACGTGGGCGAGTTCGGGATCGCGACCCGCATGGCGCAGCCCCGGCGCGGCGGCGCGCCGGCCCCGGCCGACGTCACGCCGCAGGCCGAGCCCGGCGAGACGCGGATCTACAAGCCTCCGGTCTCGACGGAGGCGGTCTCACCGGAGGACATTGCGGCGCTCGGGCTCGCCCACACGCCGCCCGTCCTCGCGGTCGGCGGGGAGCGGCACGAGGTCTCGAAGGAGAGACTCGTGATCGGGCGCTCCCGGGAGTGCGACGTCACGCTCGACGACCCCAACGTCTCCCGCCGCCACGCCGAGCTGCGGCGCGAGAACGGCGCCTTCTGGATCGTCGACCTCGGCTCCACGAACGGCGTCGAGGTGAACGGCGAGCGCGTCGAGCGGGCGCGCCTCGACCTCGACGACCGGATCGTCCTCGGGACGACGGAGCTGCGCTTCGAACGGGGCTTCTGACGGGAGCCTAGGTGTCCGTCGAGCCGATCCTCATCGCGCTCCAGGCGGCTTTCCTGATCCTGCTCTACCTCTTCATCTGGCGGGTCGTACGCTCCGCCGCCCGCGACCTCAGGGCAGCCCCTCCCCAGGAGAGCTTCGTCATGGCGCCGGCGCAGGCGGCCCGCGCCCGCGGCGAAGGGCCCCCGCCCGCCGTGAAGCTCGTCGTCACCAGGAGCAAGGCCCTCCGTGCCGGCGAGGCCTTCGAGGCCGGGCCGGTACCGGCGACGATCGGGCGCGCGAGCGACAACCGCATCGCGCTCTCCGGCGACGACTTCGCCTCCGGGCACCATGCCCGGGTGGAGAGCGCCCGCGACGGGGTATGGGTGATCGATCTCCAGTCCACGAACGGAACCTTCGTGAACGGCGAGCGGATCGACGGGCGCCGCCGGCTCCGGGAGGGCGACGTCCTCCAGGTCGGCGACACGGAGCTGAGGCTCGAGCGATGAGGGTCGGCGAGACCGCGGGCAAGACGGACGCCGGCCGCAAGCGCCGCCGGAACGAGGACGCGTTCGTCGTCGAGCCGCCGCTCTTCGCAGTCGCGGACGGGATGGGAGGCGCGCAGGCGGGCGAGGTCGCCTCACGCCTGGCGGCCGCCGCGTTCCGGGAGTTCCACGAGGCGGACGAGCTCGCACCCGAGGACCGTGTGCGCGCGATCGTGCAGGAGGCGAACCGGCGGATCTACGACCGCGCCCGCTCCGACGCCGGCGCGACCGGCATGGGGACGACCGTGACCGCCGCGCTCGTCGAGCCGGGGCAGATCGCGATCGCCCACGTGGGCGACTCGCGCGCCTACCGGGTGCGGGAGGGGCGGCTCGAGCAGCTCACGGAGGACCACTCCCTCGTCGCCGACCTCATGCGGAGCGGCCGTCTGACCGCGGAGGAGGCGGAGACCCATCCGCAGCGCTCGGTGATCACGCGCGCGCTCGGGACGGATCCCGAGGTCGACGTGGACACGCTGACCGTCGAGGCGAGCCCGGGCGACGTCTTCCTCCTCTGCTCGGACGGGCTGACGACGATGGTCGCCGACGACGACATCCTCGAGCTCGTCTCCGAGTCGCCCTCGCTGGAGGCGGCCGCGGCCGCGCTCGTGAAGGCGGCCAACCGCGGCGGCGGCGAGGACAACGTCACGGTCGTCCTCTTCGCCGTCGAGGGCGGGGAGGCCGGGCTCGAGGAGACGCTCGTCGCCGGCGACGGGCGCGGGTCGGACGACGACCTCGAGGACACGCTCGCGGGGCTCGAGGTGCCCGCCTCCCTGCGGGCGAGCGAGACCACGATCACCGCGCCGCCGGAGGAGGCGGGCTGGCCGCGCGAGGAGGCCGAGGAGGCGGACGAGCCCGAGCCGGCCCCGGGGCCGAGGAGGCCGCGGCGGCGGCGGTGGCGAAGGCGGCTCCTCTGGGCCGCGCTGGTCCTCGCCTTCGTCCTGCTCGTGCTCGCGGGGGCGCTCTGGGGCCTCTCGCGGGCCTACTTCGTGGGCGCCGACGAGGAGGGCAACGTCACGGTGTTCCAGGGTCTCCCCTACGACGTCAGCGACGACGTCGGCCTCTACCGGGCGCGCTACGTGAGCCGGTTGCACGCGTCGCAGCTCTCCGCGGGCGAGCGCACGGAGCTCTTCGACCACGAGCTCCTCTCGTACGACGAGGCACGCGCCCGGGTCGACCGCTACGAGCTCGAGGTGGGCTCGTGAGCCTGCGGACGAGGGAGCTCCTCAACCTCCTCGTCGTCGGGCTCCTCACGGCCGCCGGGTTCGCGAGCGTGTACATCGCGCGCCAGGAGGTCGTCTCCACCGCGTCGCTCTCGTACGCGGCCTTCTTCCTCGCGCTCTTCGTCGCGGCCCATCTCGTCGTGCGCGTCGCGCTCCCGAACGCCGACCCGTTCCTCCTCCCGCTGGCCGGGCTCCTGGCGGCCATCGGTCTGACGATGATCTACCGGATCGAGCCGGACAAGGCGTTTCGCCAGGGGCTCTGGGTCGTCGTCGGCCTCGTCGCCTTCGCCGGGCTGATCCTCTTCCTCCGTGACCACCGGGCGCTCGACGGCGTCAAGTACGTGCTCGGCCTGACGGCCATCGGGCTGCTCGCGCTGCCCGCGATCCCGGGCCTGGGCCGCACGATCAACGGCGCGACGCTCTGGGTCGGAGTCGGCGACGTCGTCTTCCAGCCGGGCGAGTTCGCCAAGGTCCTCCTCGTCGTCTTCCTCGCCGGCTACCTCCGCGACAACCGCGAGATGCTCTCCATGGGCGTCGGCCGGCTCGGGCTTCCGTCGCCGAAGCACTTCGGGCCGCTCCTGCTCATCTGGGGCGGGGCGATGCTCGTCCTCTTCCAGACGAACGACCTGGGCGGCGCGCTCCTCCTCTTCGCCATCTTCCTCGCGATGCTCTACCTCGCGACCGGCCGGTGGCCGTTCGTCGTGGTCGGCCTCGGCCTCTTCGCCCTCGGCGCCTTCGCGCTCTACCAGGTGATCCCGCACGTGCAGGACCGGGTCGGCGGCTGGCTCGACCCCTGGAGCGATCCGCAAGGGGACACGTACCAGCTCGTGCAGTCGATCTACGCCATCGCGAGCGGCGGCTTCTTCGGCGAGGGCCTCGGGCGCGGCGTCCTCCTGACGCCGGAGGGGCGCACGTACATCCCCTACCTCGAGACGGACTTCATCTACTCGGCCATCGCGCAGGAGCTCGGGCTCGCGGGGGCTGCGGCCGTCGTTCTCCTCTACCTCATCTTCCTCTACCGCGGGTTCAAGATCGCCATGCTCGCCGACGACGGCTTCTCGAAGCTCCTCGCCGCCGGCCTCACGGCCGCGCTCGCCATCCAGGCGTTCATCATCATCGCCGGCGTCAGCGGGCTGATCCCGCTCACGGGGATCACGCTGCCGTTCGTCTCCTACGGCGGCTCCAGCGTCGTCGCGAACTTCGGCCTGCTAGCCCTGCTTCTCGTCGTCTCCAACCACGTGAGCCGGGAGCGCGCGTGAACCCCCAGATCCGCCGGCTGTTCTTCGTCTTCACGTTCCTCTTCGTCGCGCTCGTCGCGACTTCGACGTACTGGCTCTGGCGGGCGCCCGAGCTCGAGGCCCGGCAGGGGAACCCCAACCTCATCGTCAAGCAGCTGACGATCAAGCGGGGGCTCGTCTACGCCTCCGACGGCCGTACGGTGCTCGCCGGTCGGCGCAAGAGGACGCTCCGGGACGGGCGCGTCTGGTGGGTCCGGCGCTATCCGCGGGGCGAGCTGACGGCGCAGGTCGTCGGCTACTCGACGATCGAGCGCGCCCGCACCGGGCTCGAGGAGTCGCTGAACGACTTCCTCACGGGCTCGAACGCGAATCTCAGCACCGTCGTCGACCGCACCTTCGACAAGCTCCGCGGCCTCACGCAGGAGGGGAACGACGTCGTCACGACGCTCGACGTCCGGGCGCAGAGGGTCGCGATGGACGGCCTCTCGGGGGAGTGCGGGGCGGCGGTCGCGCTCGAGCCGAAGACGGGGCGCGTGCTCGTCATGGCCTCCACGCCCTCGTACGACCCCGATCTCGTCGACTCGAACTTCCGGGCGATCGAGCGGATCGAAGCGCCCTGTGAGCCCGCCTCGCCGCTCGTCAACCGGGCGACGGCCGACCTCTTCATCCCGGGCTCGACGTTCAAGGTGATCACGGCGGCCGCGGCCCTCGACACGGGGAGGTTCGAGCCGACGAGCGAGTTCGACGACCCCGGCTACTGCATCGAGTACGGCCGGCGCGTGTTCAACTACTCCGATCAGGGCACGCCGAGCGGGTACGGCCGCGTCACGCTCGCCGACGCGGTCGAGAACTCCATCAACTCGGTCTTCTGCAACATCGGCAAGGAGCTCGGCGCCGGGCCGATACTCGACTACGCGGAGCGCTTCGGCTTCTACGACGAGCCGCCCGTCGAGCTCCCCTCGGACGAGGTCCTGCGGAGCGGCCTCTACGACGACGGGCGCCTCTGGCGCCCCGAGGATTCGAGCCAGGTCGATCCCGGCCGGCTCGCGTTCGGCCAGGAGCGGCTGCAGGTGACGCCGCTCCAGATGGCGCTCGTCGCCGCGGGCGTGGCGAACGACGGGGTCGTCATGGAGCCGCAGGCCGTCGAGCGGATCGAGGCCCCCGGCGGAGACGTGATCTCGCGCTTCGAGGCGGAAGAGTGGAAGCGGGCGATCAAGCGCCGGACGGCGGCCGAACTCCAGTCCATGATGACCGCCGTGGTGGAGTCGGGCACCGCCACCTCGGCGCAGATCCCCGGGGTCGCCGTGGCCGGGAAGACGGGGACCGCGGAGACGGGGCGCGAGGGCCAGAACCAGACGTGGTTCGTCGCCTTCGCTCCGGCGGACGACCCGGAGGTGGCCGTCGCCGTCGCCCTCTCGAACCAGGACGGAACCGGCGGTTCGACGGCGGCGCCCATCGCGAAGGAGATCATGGAAGCGATACTCCGGCGGAATACCTAACCTAAGTCGGAGGTCCTCATGGCGCGAGTCTCCGACACGCTCATCAACACGCTCTTCGACGGGCGCTACCGGATCCTCCGGAAGCTCGGCTCGGGCGGGATGGCGAACGTCTACCTGGCGGAGGACGAGGACCTGGGCCGCCGCGTGGCGATCAAGATCCTGAACGACCGGTACGCGAACGACGACCTCTTCATCGAGCGCTTCCGCCGCGAGGCGAAGTCGGCGGCCGGGCTCTCCCACCCGAACATCGTCTCGATCTACGACCGCGGCGAAGCGGAGGGCACCTACTACATCGCCATGGAGGTGATCGAGGGGCGGAGCCTCAAGGAGCTGATCCTGACGACAGGCGCGCTCCCCGTCCACCAGGCGGTCGCCTACGCGCGCCAGCTGCTCGAGGCGCTCCGTTTCGCGCACCGGCACGGCATCATCCACCGCGACATCAAGCCCCACAACGTGCTCGTCTCCGCGGACGAGCGCGCGAAGGGCCGCGAGGAGCGGCTGAAGGTGACGGACTTCGGCATCGCGCGGCACGGCGCGTCGCAGATGACCGAGGCCGGCTCGATCATGGGGACGGCGCAGTACCTCTCCCCCGAGCAGGCGCGCGGAGCTCCGGTCACCGCGGCCTCGGACCTCTACTCGGCGGGCATCGTGCTCTACGAGATGCTGACGGGAAAGGTGCCGTTCGGCGGGGAGAGCGCGATCGAGATTGCCATGAAGCACGTGAACGAGCTGCCGAAGCCGCCCTCCCAGCTTCGCTCCGAGATCCCGCCGGAGCTCGACAAGATCGTCCTCCGCGCGCTCGCCAAGGAGCCGGAGGACCGCTACCAGACGGCCGAGGACTTCATGGAGGATCTCGACCGGGTCGAGGCCGGGCTGCCGCTCGCGCGCGAGACCTCGGAGGCGGCGACCGCGCTCCTGGCGGGACCCGTCACGGCCGGAACGACGCAGGTGCTCCCGCGGGACGACGGGACGCGGCTCGCGCCCGCGCGGCCGGAGGCGCCGCCGCGGCGGCCGCCGCCCTACCCGCCCGACTACCGCTACGACGAGCGCCCGCCGAAGCGGCGCCGCTTCCTCCCCTGGCTGCTCGTGCTCCTGCTCCTCGCCGCCGCCGGGCTTGCCGGCTGGTACGTCTACAACCAGATCCAGGAGCAGCTCGAGGCGCGCGAGCCCGTCGGCGTCCCCGACGTCGTCGGCCTCGCCGAGGAGCGTGCGGTGGAGCGGATCGAGGAGGCGGAGCTCGAGCCGAACGTCGAGCGCCGGCCCGATCCCGAGGTCGAACGGGGCATCGTCGTCGAGCAGAGCCCCCAGGCCGGCGTACGAATCCAGAAGGGAGACCAGGTCACGATCGTCGTCTCGAGCGGGCCCAGACAGGTCGAGATCCCGCGCGTGGTCGGCATGCAGTTCGAGCGGGCGATCCAGGAGCTCGACGACGCGGGCCTCGAATGGCGGCAGGTGGAAGTCTTCTCCAGGCGTCCCGTCGGAGAGGTCGCCGGTCAGAACCCGAGGCCCGGGACGTCCGTCCCCGAGGGCACCCGCGTCACGCTCCGCGTCTCCAAGGGGGTCGAGACGGCCGCGGTCCCCGACGTCCTCCAGCAGAGCGAGGAGAGCGCGCGGGCGGAGCTCACGGACGCCGGATTCGAGGTCACGGTGACGGAGGCGCCCTCCGACGACGTGGAGGCCGGACTCGTTTCCGCCCAGGATCCGAGCCCCGGCGTCGAGGCCACCGTGGGCTCGACCGTCACGATCACCGTCTCGACGGGCCCGGAGCAGGCGGAGGTGCCGAACGTCGTCGGCGAGGACGAGGAGAGCGCGCGCCAGATTCTCGAGGACGCGGGCTTCGACGTCCAGGTGGACGAGGTCTTCGGGCCGCCGCCGCAGGAGGGCCTCGTCGTCGACCAGGACCCGGACGGCGGCACCCAGGCGGACGAGGGCTCGACGGTCACGATCGTCGTCGCGCGGCTGGAGGAGGACCCGGGCCAGGGCGAGGGCGGGGACGGGTAGGCCGATCGGACGGCTGCGCGTAGCGGTGCTCATGGGAGGGCGCTCGAGCGAGCGCGACGTCTCCCTCACCTCCGCCCGCTCGGTCGCCCAGGCGCTCGACCCCGAGCGCTACGACGTGCGCGAGATCGAGATCGCGAGCGACGGCCGCTGGGAGCTTCCGCGCCCGGCGGAGCAGAAGCAGCTCGGACGAAGCGGCCGTCTACCGGTCCCCGCGGAGAACGGCGTCCAGCCGTTCGACGGGATCGACGTCGTCTTCCCGGTGCTGCACGGGCCGTTCGGCGAGGACGGAACCGTGCAGGGCCTCCTCGAGCTCGCCGGGATCGCCTACGTCGGGGCCGGCGTGACCGCCTCGGCGCTCTGCATGGACAAGGACCTCTTCAAGTCCGTCATGCGCGACAAGGGCATCCCCGTGGCGGCGAGCGTGACGGCTCGCCCGGAGGCCCGCGACCGCATCGAGAATCCGTTCGGCTTACCGGTCGTCGTGAAGCCCGCACGACTGGGGTCGAGCGTGGGCATCACGATCGCGCGGACGCCCGAGGAGTTCTCGCGCGGCGTCGACCTCGCCTTCGAGCACGACGAGAAGATCCTCGTCGAGGAGTTCCTCACGGGCGTCGAGGTCGAGTGCAGCGTCCTCGGGAACGAGAGCCCCGTCGCCTCCATCCCGGGCGAAATCGTCCCTCTCGCAAGCGACTGGTACGACTACGAGGCGAAGTACGCGGAAGGCGGCATGGAGCTCGTCGTGCCGCCGCGCATCTCCGCGGAGGCGAGCCGACGGGTGCAGGACCTGGCCGTGGCGGCGTTCGTCGCGGCCGACTGCGAGGGCATGGCGCGCGTCGACTTCTTCGTGCGACCGGGCGGCGACGTCGTCGTCAACGAGCTGAACACGATTCCCGGGTTCACGGCCACGAGCGTGTACGCGAAGCTCTTCGAAGCGTCGGGGATCGGGTACGCGGAGCTCCTCGACAGGCTCGTCGAGCTCGCTCTCGAACGGCGGGAGCGCCGCTCGCGCCTGCGCTACTGAAGTCGCACGAGGTCGCGCGGAGAGCGCACCCAGAAGAGCTCGACGTCGTTCGCGCCCTGCCGGAGCGACGACTCGGGAACGAGGACCGAGAACCGCTCCTCGCCCCCGGCGGCGTAGCTCGAGGCGACCGCGGCGACGCGGCCGTTGAGCGCGACCGCGAGGTCGCGGGACGGCGCACCGCCGCCGACGATGCGGCCGGTGAGCCGCGCCGGGATCACCGGGGCGGCGAGGTCGACCGCCGCGAGCGCAGCGGCCTGGTCGAGCTCGGCGCGGGCGTCGCCCGTCCGGGCCGCCAGGCTCTCCACCCGCCTGCCGAGAAGCGCCGGGTTCGGCCCGATCCCGTACAGGCCCGGCGTCGCGTCGCCCTCCCCGAAGAGCGCCAGCTGCCGCCGGAGCGACGCCTCGCGCCTGGCGACGAGGGCGCCGGGGGCGCGCTCGAAGCGGCCCCGGTCGCCGAAGAAGACGTACCGCCCGCGTCGCGGCGCGCCGAAGAGCGGCGTGCCGTCCAGGCGCCAGGGGACGCGGACGCCGAGCGCGTCCGCGATCGTCGGGAGGATGTCGACCGTCTGCACCGGAGCGTCGTCGACGGCGCTCCCCCGTTGGCCCGGGCGCTTGACGAGGAGCGGGACGAACGCGACATCCTCCAGATTCGCGTCCACGAACGCGCGCCGGCGGCCGCCGGGACGGAAGCTGACGCCGTGGTCGGCGGCGACGACGACGAGGGCGCGCTCGTAGAGCCCGCTCGCCTCCAGCCTGGCCAGGAGGTCGCCCAGCAGGCGGTCGGCGAAGCCGAGCTGCAGGAGGTAGCGCTGGTATGCCTGCTCGACCAGGAAGCGGTCGTCCCCCCAGCTCGTGGTCTCGAACCCGGGGAGGTCGGCGGGCTCGTACCGGCGCCCGGAGGGAAGGAACTCCCACGGAAGGTGCGGGAACATGAAGTGCGCGAAGTTGAGGCTCGCGCCCTCGCCGTCGAGGCCGGAGACGAACTCCTCGTGCAGCGCGAGCCGGCGGCGCGTCCGCTCGTGGGACGTCTCGAGGAACGCGCCCCAGGTCCCGGAGACCGAGGGGAGCCGCGCGCGGAGGTCGGCGGGAAGCGCGAGGTGGAGGTACACGAGACCCGAGTCGGCGACGAGCTCCTCCAGGCGCGGGACGAGCGGCCGGATCGGCTTCCGCGGGCAGAGCGAGCGGGGGCAGAGACGGGTGAGCGACTCGGAGACGTTCAGCCGGTGGCGGGCGCCGAGGAGCGTGAAGAGGTTGTCCGGGTGTTCCGCGAACACCGGCAGCCGGCCGCGCCGCGGGTACCGGCCGGTCAGGATCGCGGGAACGGCGTTCGTCGTCCACGCGTCGACGGTGGCCGCGTTGCGAAACCAGGTCGAGTCCGCGGCCAGGGCGGCGAAGCTCGGATACCGGCGCGCGTCGATCTCACCCCGCTCGTCGAGGAGCGAGACGGTCGAGATCTCGTCGAAGACGAGCAGGACGACGGGCGTCCGCGAGGCGACGGCGACCGTGCGCGGCTCAGGGTCGCGCGTCAAGACGAGGTCGCCCGCAGGGGAGGCGAAGAGGAAGAGGCCGAGGAAGAGGAGCGGAGCGGGCGCGAGGGCGCCGGCGAGCGAGCGGACGGGCCGAAGACGTGCATAGGCGAACGCCGCCGCCGCGCCGACGACGGCCGAGGCCGGGAGGAGGACCGTGCTTCCGAGCCCTGTGGTGCGGGCGCCGGCCTGGAGCGCGAGGAGCGCGACGAGAGCGGCTACGACCGAGAGGTGGAGAGCCCGCGCCGGCCGCGCCGCGACGAGCCCGGCGAGCGCGACGAGCGCGGTGACCGCCGCCGGCGGGAGCAGGACGAGCGCCACGGCGAAGACGGCCACGTCCCAGCGGGTCGAGTCCCGGACGGCGAAGAACTCCGCGTTCCCCCCGAGGAGGTCGAAGAGCGGCTGGGCGACCGCGAGGCCCCAGAGCGCGGCGACGTGGAGGCCCGCCCCGACGACCCCCCTCACCGCGCGCGGACCTCGTTCACCGTCGCCCGCCCGTTGGGGTCGGTGATCCAGACCACGTAGTAGCGGTAGGCATCGCCCCCGGTGTCCAGCCGGAAGGCCGTCCGCTCGCCGACGACCCGCTCCTCCGAGACGTCCGTGAAGGGACCGTCCTCTCTGGAGCCGGCCTGGATCCTGGCGCGGTAGCCGGGCTCGCCGCTCACGACGACGAGCCGGGACAGCGCGACCGCCTCCGGAGCGGCGAGGACGATGCCGACGCCCGACTTGGAGAAGCTCGAGTACGTCTCCGTGCGCCAGAACGTCTCCGGGTCGCCGTCCGTCGCGGCCGGCACGTCCTCGGGATGCTCGCTCGCGTTGTCTCCCTCCGGATCGAAGTCGCGCACGGCCGCAAGCCGGACGACGTCCGCCGAGCCGTCGCCGCCGTTCCCGCCGCCGGCCTCGTCGCCCGGGTCGTCCCGTCCCATCTGGGCGGCGACGAGGCCCGCGACGAGCGCGCCCGCCGCGGCGAGGAGCAGGAGCACGGCCACCGGACGCGGCCGCGTCCGCTCCCGCCGCCGCGGAGGGGCGGGCTTCGCCTCGGCGGGTTCCGCGACCGCCATGACGCCGGTGTCCTCGTCGCCGCCGGGCACGGAGAGGGGGCGCGCCTCCGCGAGCGAGGCCTCGAGCGCGGCAGTCATCGCCTCCATCGAAGGGAAGCGGTCCGTCGGCCGCTTGGCCATGGCGCGGCCGATGATCGCGTCGACCCGCGGCGGGACGCCCGGCCGGCGGGCCCGGACGCTGGGAACCGGGTCCCGGAGATGGCGCACCGCAACCGCCATCAGGTTCGGACCGGGGTACGGGACCTCGCCCGTGAGGAGCTCGTAGAGCAGCACGCCCAGCGAGTACTGGTCCGACCTCTCGTCCACCCGCGCCCCGCTCGCCTGCTCCGGCGAGATGTAGTCGCTCGTCCCGAGGAGGGTTCCCGTCTGCGTGAGCTCGTCGTCCGGGTCGAGCGAGCGGGCGATGCCGAAGTCCATCACCTTGGCGGCGCCGTCGGCGTCGACGAGGACGTTCTGCGGCTTGACGTCGCGATGGACGATCCCGGCGTCGTGCGCGAAGGCGAGGGCCCGCGCGACCTGATGCGCGAGCGAGAGCGCCCGGTCGACCGGAAGCGGGCCCTCGCGCGCGACGAGGTCCTTGAGCGTCTCGCCGCTCACGTGCTCGAAGACGATGAACTGACGGCCGCGCCACTGGCCGCGGTCGATGACCGTGACGATGTTCGGGTGCGCGAGCCGGGCGATCGCACGGGCCTCGCGTCGGAAGCGCTCCACGTACTCCGGGTCGCGCGCGTGGTGCTCGTGGAGCACCTTGAGGGCGACCCGCCGCTCGAGCACCGTGTCGCGCGCCCGGAAGACGGTCGACATCCCGCCCTCGCCGACGAGCTCCTCGAGCTCGTAGCGGTCGGCGACGAGCTCTCCGACCTTCACCGCAGAAGCCTTCCGCGCCGCAGGAGGCCGCGAGCTACCGGGCTACGGCAGCACGGCCTGCAGCGCGTCCTCCCAGACCGCGAGCGCCTCGTCGAGCTCGGCGTCGCCGATCACGAGCGGGACGAGCACGCGGATGCAGTTCCCGTGAATTCCCGCCTTGAGGAGGAGGAGCCCACGCGAGGCGGCGGCCTCAACGACGGCCGTCGCGCCGTCGGGATCGGGGACCCCGTCCTTCGCCAGCTCGATCGCGAGCATCGCCCCCAGCCCGCGCACGTCCGCGATCCCCTCCCAGCGTTCGCGCCACTCGTCCATCTGCGCCCGCATGCGCTCGCCGATCTCCTCCGCCCGCTCCGCGAGCCGCTCCTCCGCGAGGACGTCGAGGACGGCGTGGGCGGCGGCGATGGCGACGGGATTCCCGACGTACGTCCCGCCGACCGCACTGTCGCCCGGCGCATCCATGATCTCGGCCCGTCCGAGCACCGCCGAGAGCGGCAGCCCGGCGGCGACCGACTTCGCGACCGTCACGAGGTCGGCCTCGACGCCGTAGTGCTCGAGGGCGAAGAAGCGCCCGGTGCGGCAGAAGCCCGTCTGCACCTCGTCCGCGACGAGGACGATCCCGTGCTCGTCGCAGATCCGCCGCAGGCCGCGGACGAACTCGCGCCCGGCGGGGATGAACCCGCTCTCGCCCTGCACCGGCTCGAAGACGATCGCCGCCACCTCCTCGGCCGCGACGCGCGTCTTGAACGCGCGCTCCAGGCCGACGAGGTCGTTGAACGCCACGCGGTAGGTCTCCGGCGCGAAGGGGCCGAGGCCGGCCTTGTAGGGGTGCGTCTTCGACGTGAGGCTGAGCGCGAGGAGGGTGCGTCCGTGGAACCCGCCCTCGAACGCGATCACGGCCGGACGCCGGGTGTACGCCCGGGCGAACTTGACCGCGTTTTCGATCGCTTCCGCGCCGGCGTTGAAGAACGCCGCGCGGACGTCGCCGCCGGCGGGGACGAGCGCGGCGAGGCGCTCGGCGAGGGAGATGTAGTTCTCGTAGGGAACGATCGTGAAGTCCGTATGGGTGAACCGCTCCGCCTGCTCCCGGATCGCCTCCACGACGCGCGGGTGCGAGTGGCCGACGTTCATGCACCCGACTCCGCCCGTGAAGTCGATGAACGTGTTGCCGTCGACGTCGGTGAGCGTCGCCCCCCGTCCCTCCGCGATGACGAGCGGCAGGTAGACCGAGAGCGGCTCGGCGACGACACGTTCCTTGCGCGCGAGAATCTCCCGGCTGCGCGGGCCGGGAACCGCCGTCCGGAGCTCGATCGTCCTGGTCGTGGCCACGTCGGCGGAGCTTATAGATTGCTCCGGGAGATGGTCCTCGCCGACCGTACGATCCGCCGCCTGCTCGAGGAGGGCCGGATCGGCATCGAGCCCTACGAGGAGGAGCTGCTGCAGCCGTCGAGCGTCGACGTGCGCGTCGACCGGCTCTTCCGCGTCTTCCACAACGCGCGCTATCCCTTCATCGACGTCAAGCAGCCGATGGAGGACCTGACCGAGCTCGTCGAGGTGGACGACGACGAGCCGTTCATCCTCCACCCCGGAGAGTTCGTGCTCGGCTCGACGCTCGAGCGCGTGACGCTCCCCGACGACCTCGTCGCCCGGCTCGAGGGCAAGAGCTCGCTCGGCCGGCTCGGGCTCCTCATCCACTCGACGGCCGGATTCATCGACCCCGGCTGGGACGGCCACGTCACTCTCGAGCTCTCGAACGTGGCGAATCTCCCGATCACGATCTACTACGGGATGAAGATCGGGCAGCTCAGCTTCGTCCAGCTCTCCGAGCCGGCCGAGAACCCCTACGGCACAGAGGTCCTCGGCTCCAAGTACCAGAGCCAGGCGGGGCCCACGCCGAGCCGGTACTGGAAGAACTTCGAGGTGCGGGAGCGAACGTGATCCTCGTCACGGGCGGGACCGGGTTCGTCGGGCCGAAGGTCGTGCACGCGATCCGCGCCGAGGACCGGCCCGTCCGGGTGCTCGCCCGCAGGCCCGAGAGGCAGGAGCGGCTCCGCGCGTGGGGCTGCGAGGTCGTGGCGGGCGACATGACCGACGGCGAGAGCCTTCGCCGCGCGGTCGCGGGCTGCGAGGCGGTCGTCCACCTCGTCGCGCTCCCGCCCTTCGCCGACCCGCGGGCGACGGAGCGTGTCATGGTGGCCGGGACGCGAGAACTCGTGGCCGCGGCGGCCGAGGCGGGCGCGCGGCGCCTCGTCCTCATGAGCGCGCTCGGCGCGAGCGAGGAGACGGTGGACCTGGCGCCGTACTACCGCGCCAAGTGGGAGATGGAGCAGGCCGTCAGGGGCGCGGGCATCGAGCACGTGATCTTCCGCCCGAGCTTCATATTCGGGAAGGACGGCGGGCTCCTCCCGCAGCAGATCATGCTCGTCCGCTGGTCGCCGCTGACGCCCGTGCTCGGCCGCCACCGGCTCCAGCCGATCTGGGTGGACGACGTGGCCGCCTTCTTCGCCGCGGCGCTCTCGACGGCGGAGGCGACGAACCGGACGTTCGATCTCGGCGGCCCCGACCGGGTGAGCTGGGAGGAGCTCCACGCCGAGATCCGCAAGCTGCTCGGCAAGCGGCGGGTCGCGTTCGTGATGCCGCCGGGCCTGCTGCGCGCGGGGGCGACCATGGGAGCGCTCCTCCCGCCGCTCCGCGGCGCCCGGGCGGCCGTCGAGATGCTCGACTTCGGCGACAACGTCGGCGACGCGGCTCCGGCGGTGGAGACGTTCGGCATCGAGCCGATCGGCCTCGAGGAGCAACTCCGCCGCGCGGTCGCCTGACCCCTTCGTCCAAAGGAACGGGGGGCCCGGAGGCCCCCCGACAGTAGATCGCCTGGATTAGCAGGGGCGCTGGGTGTCCCCCACGCTGGCTAGGCGATTCCCCGTAGGTCCCGGGAACACGCCCCTACCTGCGTCTACCTCCACTGCCCGAACAATCTTTAGTCAACGCCGGACCACCTCCTTTCCGTGGTAGCCCGAGTGTAGCGGCTCGGTGAGGACGACCGTGAGCTCGAGGCCGCGATCCAGCGGGAGCGTCACGCTCTCGAGCGTCGGGTCGTCCCGACGCGCGCGGCTGTAGGCGCCGAGGGTCCCCTCATGGGAGAGGACGTTGTCGGCGACGACGAGACCGCCCGGCTCGAGCTTCGCCCGCGCGAGCTCGAAGTAGCGCTCGTACTCGTCCTTCGCCGCGTCCAGGAAGACGGCGTCGAAGACGTCGTCGATCGGCGGCAGGGTCTCGAGGGCGTCTCCCTCGACGAGCTCGGCCCACTCGTCGAGGCCGGCGTCCACCATGTTCCGGCGCCACGAGGCGGCTGTCGCCGCGTCTCTCTCGAGGGAGAGCAGACGCCCGCCGAGATGGCGCACGCCGGCGGCGAGCCAGACGGACGAGTAGCCGCGGCCGGCGCCGACCTCGAGCACCTCGCAATCGGTCTGGGGGGCGACGAGAGCGAAGAGGAAGCGGCCCGTCGCCGGCGTGACGGGTACCGCCGGCGAGCCGCCGTCCTCCGCCTCGAGGCGCGCGAGGACCCCGCGGACGCGCTCGTCCAGCACCTACTTCCGGGGGTCGTGCTCTTCCGCGATCCGCACCGCCGCGGGCGAGCGCTTCCCGACGACGGCGTAACGGTCGGTCGAGGCGATCGCGTCCTCCACGTCGGCGACGACGTGGCCCGGAGCGACCACGAAGCGCGTCGGATCGCTGCGCACCTCCTCGTACTCGGCGAGCGTGAGGCCGATCGGCTCGGTGCACTCCCTCTTCCCGCACTCGCAGAGGAAGTCGGAGGGCTCCCCGGGCGAGGCGGGCCGCGCCACCTCCCGGATGCGCTCGTTGACCTCGCGGAAAAGGGCCTCGTTCTTGGCCACCCGCTCGGCGCGCGACTCCACGACGCCGATCCTACGGCACGACGACGCGGATGAGGTCGTCGTCCACCCGCACGTCGAACGTCTCCACCGGGAGGTACGCCGGAAGCGTCAGCGCCCGCCCCGTGCGCACGTCGAAGCGGGAGCCGTGCCGCGGACAGATGGCGACGCCCTCGTCGGGCTCGAAGTCCCCCTCGGCGAGGGGGCCGTCGTCGTGCGAGCAGCGATCCTCGATCGCGTAGTACTCGCCGCCGAGATTGTAGACGCCGATGGCGAGCTCGCCGGCGCGGACGATCTTGACCTCGCCGGGCGGAAGCTCGCCGACCGGGCAGACGGTCAGCTCGGCCACGCTAGCGGAGCTCGAGCTCCTCGAGCCCGGCCCACTCGTCCGGAAGCGGCGTGCCTCGCCCCTTGTGGAGCGCGAGCTTGAGGACGCCGAGGCCGAGGAGCGCGCACTTCAGACGTACGGGGCTGAGCGGGATGCCGACCTCGTCGAGGAGGTCGTCGCGCGACATCGCGGCCACCTCCTCGGCGGTCCGGCCCTTGACCATGTCCATCAGCATCGACGTCGCCGCCTGGCTGATCGCGCAGCCGCGGCCCCGGAACCGGACGTCCTCGATCGTGTCGCCCTCGAACGCGATCGCGATCGAGACTTCGTCCCCGCAGAGCGGGTTCTGTCCCTCCGCCTCCACGTCCGGGTCGGCGATCACCCCGTGGCCGCGCGGGTTCTTGTAGTGGTCGAGGATGACCTCGCGGTAGAGGCTGTCGAGCTCGGACATCAGGCGAAAAGCTTACGCGCCCTGTGGAGGCCTTCGACGAGGCGGTCGATCTCCTCCGGCAGCGTGTAGAGGTAGAAGCTCGCCCGGGTCGTCGCCGCGAGGCCGAGCCGGGTCATGAGCGGCTGGTTGCAGTGGTGGCCCGCGCGCACCGCGACGCCTTCCGCGTCGACGATCTGGGCGACGTCGTGCGGGTGCACGCCCTCGAGGTCGAAGGAGACGATGCCGACGCGCCGCTCCGCCGGCGGGCCCAGCACGCGCAGGCCCGGGATCTCTCCGAGGCGCCCGAGCGCGTACTCGGCGAGCGTGCGCTCGTGCCGCTCGATCGCGTCCAGGCCGACCTCCTCGAGGTAGTCGATCGCCGCGCCGAGCCCGACCGCCTCCGCGATCGGGCCGGTGCCGGCCTCGAACTTGTGCGGGAGCTCGTTCCAGGTCGTCCGCTCCAGCGTCACCTTGCGGATCATGTGCCCCCCCAGCTCGAAGGGCGACATGTTCCCGAGGAGCTCGGCGCGCCCCCAGAGCACCCCGATGCCCGTCGGGCCGCACATCTTGTGTCCCGTGAAGCCGAGGAAGTCGCACCCGAGCGCCTGCACGTCGACCGGCCGGTGCGGGACCGCCTGCGCGGCGTCGACGACGACGACGGCTCCCTGCTCGTGACCCCACTCGACGAGGCGCTCGACCGGGTTCACCGTCCCGAGGGAGTTGGAGACGAGCATGCAGGCGAGCACCTTGACGCGCCCGCGCCCGGCGATCCCGTCGAGTTCCTCGAGCCGGAGCTCGCCGCTCCCGTCCACCGGCACGACCTCGAACTCGGCCCCGGTCCGCTCCGCGATGTACTGCCAGGGAACGAAGTTCGAGTGGTGCTCCATCTCGGTCGCGACGACGAGGTCGCCCGGGCCGAGGTTGTCGAGCCCCCAGCCGTAGGCGACGAGGTTGAGCGCCGCCGTGACGTTGCGCGTGAAGACGACCTCGCGCGCCGACTCGGCGTTGACGAACGCGCGCGCCTTCTCGCGCGCTCCCTCGTAGGCGTCCGTCGCCCGCTCCGCGAGGTCGTAGACGCCCCGGTGGATGTTCGCGTAGGACGTCTCGTAGAGCGCGCTCATGGCGTCGAGCACCTGACGCGGCTTCTGCGACGAGGCGGCCGAGTCGAGGTACGCGAGCGGCTTGCCGTGGATCGCGTGCTCGAAGATGGGGAAGTCGGCGCGCAGGCTGCGCGCGTCGAGTTGCCGCCGAGCGGTGACCGCCATGGAAGTCATGGTACCGGCCGGTCCCTGCGCCTCCCCCGGCCGCCCGAGCTCTCGCTCGATCTCGTCCAGCCAGTCGCCGTGCGCCGCCAGCCGCAGGCGGTGAGGCCGGGGGAACTAGGCTCGCGCGTCCGGCCCGGGTCCTTTCGGGAGACGAGGTGGCCGAGCCGCTCGAATCCGACCGACCTCTAGCCCCGTGGGCGCTCGAGCGCCGCGACCTGCCAGATGAACCCCCGGTGCTCGAAGGCCCGCGCCAGGCCGCGTCTCTCGGCTGCGGCGAGGATGCCGGCAACCGGGTGGACGTAACTGCGGTATTCCCAGCGCAGGAGGCGCGCGACGAGGTTGACGGCGGCGAGCCCGAGTCGCGTGACCGGGCGCTCGCGCGGGAAGCTCATGACGAGGTACCGGCCGGCCCGCTCGGCGGCGGCGCCGACGAGCCGTTCGTAGTCCGGGTAGCAGCAGACGACGCGGTGCATCACGACCGAGCCCGCGGGACGGATCTCCTCGCCGTCGGCGGCGACGTCGGCCACCAGGAACTCGGCGCGGTCCGCCACCCCGGCCCCCCGCCAGAGCTCCAGCGCCGCCGCCTCGTAGTACGGCGAGAGCTCGACGTTCACGGCGCGGGCGGCGCCCTCCTTGAGGACCTCAACCTCGATCGCGCCGACGCCCCCGCCAATCTCGAGAACGGTCGTGCCCGCGAGCTCGCGCCGTCGGAGGAAGTCGACCATCAGCTTGCCGGTCTTGTCGAGGCCCTTTCGCCGGTAGCGCCTCGCGTCGCGCCTGGCCGCCCGCTCGCCAAAGAGCTTGTCGTAGCCCCGCGGCGGTGCGCAGCAGCTCACGCAGCGAGCAGCCGCGCCTCGAGCACGCTCTGGAGCGCCTCGCGCACCGGAGCGAGCTCGATGCGGTCGAAGATCTCCTGGTAGAAGCCCCGCACGATCAGGAGCTCCGCCTCCGAGCGCGAGAGCCCGCGCGCCATGCAGTAGAAGAGCTCGTCGCGGTTCACCTGGCTCACGGTCGCCCCGTGCGTGCAGCGGACGTCGTTCGCGAGGATCTCGAGGCCGGGGATCGAGTCCGCGTGCGCCTTCGGCGAGAGGAGGAGGTTGCGGTTCTCCTGGTAGGCGTTCGTCTTCTGCGCGTCCTTGGCGACCCGGATCATCCCCCGCCAGACGGCCGTGGCGGCGTCGCGGAGGACGCCCTTGAACGCGAAGTCCGAGGTCGTGTGCGGAGCGAGGTGCTGCTGGAGCGTGTCGTAGTCGAGGTGCTGCGAGCCGTCGGCGAAGTACGCACCGGTCACGCGGGACGTCGCGCCCGCTCCCGCGAGGTCGTTCTCGATCCGCACCTTCCCCTTGTGCGAGCCGAAGCCGCCCGCGACCCAGTCCAGCTCGGCGTCCCGCTCGACGCGCGCGCGGTGGGTGGCGAAGTGCCACGTCTCGTGCGAGAGGTTCTGGATGGAGACGTATTCGAGCTTCGCGCCCGGCTCGACGAAGAGCTCGACCGCCGCGTTCGTGTACGCCCCGAGCCCGGCGGAATCGGAGGCCGCCTCCTCGATGAGGGAGAAGCGCGAGCCCTCCTCGGCGACGACGAGGAGGCGCCAGAGCGTCGCCCCGCCCTCCACGGAGCTTCCGACGCGCACGTAGAGCGGCTTCTCGAGCTCCAGCCCGGCGGGAACCCGGACGAGGACACCGTGCTTCCAGGCGGCCGCGTTGTGCGCGGTCAGCTTGTCCTCGGCGCCGACGAGCTCGCCGAGGCGCTCGTGGTCGCCGAGCGGCTCGAACGTGACGCCCTCGGGCGCGCGCACGATCTCGACGCCGGCCTCCGTGACCTCGGCGATCCCGGCAGCGTCGATGTCGAGCATGGACTCGGCCGCCCCGGCGACGTCCGCTGCCCGACGCCGGCCGTGGCCGTTCTGGACGAAGGCGTCCGGGTCGAACCCCCGGAGATCGGTGAAGCGCCAGCTCTCCTCGGCCGTGCTGGGGAGCGGGAGCGCGCGGTAGCGCTCGAGGAGCTCGGCCCTGTCCACCTTCACCCCGTCCCCCCGCTCACGTGGCCCCCTCGGCCCGGCCTTCGGCGTGGCTCGCGCCGTGCGGACGTGGAGGCGCGTACCGGCGGTGCACGATGATCCCGTTGCCGTCGAAGTCAGAGCAGAAGGCCATGTGGCAGACGCCCGTGTCCACCGTCTCCCCGTCGAACTCCACGCCCGCCGCCTCGAGGGCCCGACGGGCGTCGGCGACGTCCGCGACGCGGACGGCGATACCCGCCGCCGGCACGAACTCCTTCCCCACGATCTCCGGCTGCCAGACGCCGAGCGTGACGTTCGACGTCTCGAACTCGGGGAAGACGTCGTCGGGCGTCGTGCTCTCCCGGAGCCCGAGCAGCTCGCCGTAGAAACGGCGCGCCCGCGCCGGATCCCGGGTCGGCACCGAGACGAAGTCGACCCGCTCGACCTGGATCGCCTCACTCATAGGGGGCGTAACGCCGATGGAGGATGACGACGTTGCCGTCCGGGTCCTTGAGGAAGCCCATGTGGCAGACGCCGGTGTCGACCGTCTCGCCGAGGAACTCGACGCCCGCCTTCTCGAGCTCGGCGCGGGCGGAGGCGACGTCCGGCACGCGGAGGGCGAAGCCGGCCGCGTTGGGCACGAAGTCCTCCCCCTCGTCCTCCGGGTTCCAGAAGCAGAGGGTGACGTTCGTGGTCGCGATCTCCGCCGCGTTGTTCGGGTCGACCGGGAGGCCGAGGGTGTCGCGGTAGAACGCGCGCGCCCGCTCGTAGTCGCGCGTCGGAACCGAGATGAAGTCGACGCGCTCGGCCCCGAGCGCGCTAGCCAACCGACCCTTCCATCTGGAGCTGGATGAGCCGGTTCATCTCGAC
>DATAAQ010000083.1:0-12499 GCA_036260055.1 Gaiellaceae bacterium
TCGAGCATCCGCTCTCCGGCGAGCCTGCGCCCCTCCTCCACGGCGTCGGCGATCACGCTGGTCACGAGCGTCACCGCGCGGATCGCGTCGTCGTTCCCCGGGATCACGTAGTCGGCGTCGTCGGGGTCGCAGTTCGTGTCCACGAGCGCGACGACCGGAAGGCCGAGCCTCCGCGCCTCGCGGATGGCGAGCTGCTCCTTCCGCAGGTCGACGACGAAGACGGCGTCCGGCGGCTTCTTCATGTCCGCGACGCCGCCGAGGTTCGTCTCGAGCTTCTCGAGCTCGCCCATCATGGAGATCCGCTCCTTGGGCGGGAGGAGGTCGAGCTGGCCCTCCTCGCGGAGGCGGCGGAGGTCGTGGAGCCGCCCGATCCGCTCCGAGATCGTGCGCCAGTTCGTCAGGAGCCCGCCGAGCCAGCGGTGGTTCACGTACGGCATGGAGACGCGCGTCGCCTCCTCCGCGATCGCGTCCTGGCACTGCTTCTTCGTGCCGACGAAGAGCACGGAGCCGCCGCGCTCGGCGACGTTGCGCACGAACGCGTAGGCCTGCTCGACGAGCTCGAGCGTCTGCTGCAGGTCGATGATGTAGATCCCGCCCCGCTCCGTGAAGATGAAGCGGCGCATCTTGGGGTTCCAGCGGCGGGTCTGGTGGCCGAAATGGACCCCGGCCTCCAGGAGCTCGCGCATGGAGACGACGGACACTGGTTGATCCTCCTCGGTTTCGACGACTACTGCCGGCGGGAGCGGATGGAACCGGGCGAGCCGCCGCGGCACCGCCACCCGCGTGTTTCCGCCGGGTCGGGTACGAAGCTCCGGCATTCTAGCCGAGCCGCGGACCCCCGGCGGCGCGCCAGCCGAGCCGGCGACTAACCTGAACTGCATGCCGGGGGTCGTCCGCCAGTCCGCCTGGGATCTCGCCGTCGAGTCGGTCGACGAGACGCTCGCGCGCGGCGCGGCGCCGTCGCTCGAGCGGCTCGGCCGGCTCGGCCAGCTCGGCTCCCTCCCCTCCTTCATCGCCGCGCTCTCGCACGAGGAGGACCTCGAGGAGCTCGTCGAGGACTACGCCCGCGAGCGGGAGAGCCTCGGCCTCGCGCCGGCGGAGATCACCGCCGAGCTCCTGACGGTCGGCCGCGTCCTCGGGCGCCACGGCGAGGACGAGGCCCGGACGGCGCTCGAGAGCTGCCTCGTCGCGTACGTCGAGCGCGTCACCGGCGAGCTCGCCGAGCGGGCCCGGCGCGACCCGCTCACGGGCGTCCTCAACCACCGCGCCTTCCACGCGGAGCTCCAGGCCGAGGCCGTACGGGCGCGCCGCTACCGCGGCCGCGTCGCGCTCGTCCTCTTCGACCTCGACCGCTTCAAGGAGACGAACGACCGCGAGGGCCACCAGGAGGGCGACCGGCTCCTGCGCGCCTTCGCGACCGCGCTTGCGGGGACGCTCCGCGAGACGGACGTCGCCGGCCGGACGGGCGGCGACGAGTTCGCCGCCCTCCTCCTCGAGGCGGGGCCCGGGACGGTCGAGAGCTTCCTCGCGCGCCTCCACGAGCGCCTGCCGGACGGGCTCGCCGTCAGCTCGGGCGCCGCCTACCTCCCCGCCGAGTGCTCGGCCGCCGAGCAGCTCCTCGAGACCGCCGACCGGCGGCTCTACGCCGACAAGAGCGCCCGCGCCGCCTAGAACGTCCGCTCGAACCCGGACGCGCTGTCGTTCCCGTCCTTGCGGAGGCGATCGGTCCCGCTGCCGCCCCGGATCCTCGTCTCGCGCCGGCCGTCCTTCGAGTTGACGGTGTCGTTGCCGGGGCCGGCGTCGATCTTGTCCGTGCCGCCGGCGCCCGTCAGCGTGTCGTTGCCGTTCCCGCCGCAGACGAGGTCGTTGCCGCCCCGGCCGTTGAAGCGGTCGTTCCCGCCCAGGCCGACGAACACGTCCGCGCCGCTCGTGCCGCTGACGCTGTTGCTCGAGTCGTTCCCGAGCTTCGTCGCGGCGGCGCCGAAGCAGGACGGCCGCAGTTTCCCGTAGACGGAGAGCTCGGACATGTCCTTGAAGCCGGCGTGGCCCTGGTTCGAGATCATCGTCAGGCGGACGAAGCGGATCGCGTTCTTGTTCGGGACGTCGATCAGGTTGAGCTTGTGGTTGTGCGTCGCGTTGAATATGACGTCAGGGCCGACCTGCGTGAAGCTCGACCCGTTCCTCGAGACGAACAGCCGAAAGCGCTTGAGCGACGCGTCGTCGGGATCGCCGCACGTCGCGCCCGGGTCGACCGCCATGTGGGTCACGTCGACGAAGACGGGCAGCTTCACGGTGATCTGCCGGTCGGCGCCCGTGTCGCTCCCCCAGCCGGTGCCGAGCGACTGGTCGATCGCCCCGCTCGGCCCGCATCCGAACTGGCTGTAGTCGGGCGGCGTGAAGCTCGACACGCGCGCGCCGCCCGCCCGCGCCGACCAGTCCCGGCGGGCCTTCAGGTTCAGCGTCGTGACGGCGTCGTCGGCGACGGTCACGTTCGCCTTCGTCTCGCCGTCGTAGAGGCTCTTGGTCGCCTGGACGAGCGGGTAGGTCCCGGCCGGCACGTCGGGGATCGAGTACTCGCCGAGCGAGTTCGTGACGTCGCTCAAGTTGCCCGGGTTGCCCGGGATCCGGACGACGACGCCGGCGACCGGCCTGTTCCCGAGGTCGGGATCCCTGACGACGCCGCTCAGCGTCCCGGCGAGGCCGGGGGCGGGCGGCAGGTCGAAGTTCTCCGTAGGGTTCGTGTCGTGCCCGCCGGTCGTGGCGGCGAAGTAGCCCATGCCGCGCTCGGCGAAGACCTCCCAGATGTGCTCCTCGTCGAGGCCTCCGTTCACCGCCGTGTCCGCCTGGAGGATCGCGTTCCGCATGTCGAGGAAGGACGGGTTCGGCGGCGAGAGCCGCATCCCCTCGGTCACCAGCTCGCGGGCCGCCGGGAAGCCGACGTCCGGGTGCTGCCGGAGGTCCCAGAGCGTCTGGCCCCAGATCTCGCCGTCGGCGTGGACCTGGGGGAAGCCGAGGATCTCGCCGAGGTCGCCGTACGTGTAGCCGCCGCTCCCGCAGTTCCCGCCGGTGTCGCTCGTCGCGCAGTCGAGCGCCGACGTCCTGACGATGGACTGCCCGTTCCCGAGGTAGGCGCCCATGAGGACGTCGCCCGCCCCGGCGCCGTCGGTCTCGAAACCCTGCGCGACGAGGTAGTCCATCGCGTAGAAGTCGCTCCAGGCCTCGCCCATCGCGCCCGACTGGTGCGCGTCGAGGGCGCCGAAGCCGTTCCCGAAGGTGATGAGCCGGTTCGAGAGCCCGTGCGCGTACTCGTGGTAGACGACCGAGGCGTCGTCGCCGCCGTTCGCGTCCGCGGTCGGGTCGACGTTCGGGTCTTCGTTGAACCAGGTGAAGAGGTACATCTGCATCCGGGGCGACTGCCCGTCGGGGAGCGTGAGCATGTTCGCGTTGTTCAGGTGGTCCCCGTTCGGGAAGCCGCCGCCGGCGCTGTTGGCCCCGTCGTTCGAGTGCGCGACGACGCGGTCGCCGCCCTCGAAGTTGCCGGAGGCGTTGTCGAAGCCGATGTCGGGGTCGTTTTCGAGGTGGTCGTGGAAGTTGTTCACGAAGTAGAAGACCTGCGTCCCGTTCTGCCTGCGGTTCGTCTGCCAGCTGAAGCCAACGAAGCTGTCCCAGGAGCAGGCGCTCGTGAACGGGGCGCCTTCGGTGTCGCAACGCGCCTCGAACGGGTCGTGGTCTGGGTTGAACTTCGTGAAGGCGTGATTCCAGTTGCCTGCCGCGGCGTTGATCTGCTCCCCCGCATTCACCGTGTTGCTGTCGTTGAGGTCGGAGAAGACGTGAGCGTTCGGGCCGAAGAGGCGCGTCGTGTCCGCGGGATTCGCGAGCCAGGCATCGAAGTTTCGCGGGGTGGCGCCCCCGCCCGCGGCCGTGCTCGGGAAGTAGTTCCAGGCGAGGCCGGTCGCCTCCTCGACCTTGTTCGCGCGGCGGAGGATCTCGCCGCTCGCCGCGTCGACGACCGCGGCGTAGACCTCGTCGCCGTCCGCGTAGGCGGTCACGTCCCAGCCGAGCGCGAGCTCGCGGCCGCGGTTGAAGAAGACGAGTCCCGCGCGATGGCCCCCCGCGAAGCGCGTCGCCCGCTCGGGGCTCCGCCCGCGGGCGAGGACGCGCGGGGCGCGCGCCTCGCGCCCGACGCTCGCGAGCGCCGCGCGCAGGGCGCCCGTCGCGTCGAGGGAGGCGGCGAGCCCGCCGGCGCGCTCGGCGAGGTCCGGGAGCGGCGACCCGAGGACGTTGATCAGCCGCCCGTCCGCGGCGACGTTCGCGCGGAGGTCGTTGTCGAACGCCGCGATCCCGCCCGCCGTCTGCACCCAGTGCAGGTGCCGGATCCCCTCGACGTCGGTGTAGTCGCGCACGAGGCGCAGGCCCGCGAGGTCGTCCTCGTCGAGCTTGAAGACGCCGGGATTCGCGCGGACGTAGTCGAGCGCCACGTCCTTCGCGTCCCGGGCCGAGCGGCCCGTGAGGTAGCCGTCGAGCTTCGCGACGACGCGCGGCGTGCCCGTCAGCGGATCGACGTCGACGACGCCGTGGACGCCCAGCGACCGGCGCAGCTCGTCCTGCGCGGCGTTCGCGCGGGCGGGTGGCGCGGAGCGGACGTCGAGGAGCGGTCGGGGCTGGGCGCCGCGCTCGGCGGCGGGACGCGCCCGGTCGCCGCCCCGCTCGGGCTGCGCGCCCGCCGAGGCGGAGGCCGCCAGGACCGCGAGTCCGGTGACGAGGAGAGGTAGGCGGCGCCGCACGCTCATAAGGTTTGACCCCTTTCGGGAAGCTATCGACCGTTTTCGAGAGTTTCATCCCCCGAGCGGGCGAGTTCAAGGGCCGGCGTCCGGCGTAGCGCCCTACCGGGGCTAGCCGATTCGCGCGAACTTCAGCGTGTAGCCGCCGCTCTGGAACATCCAGGCGCCAACGTGTAGGTAGTAGACGCCGGTCGCCCGCGCCTTGAAGGTGATTACCTCGTCGGCCGCACCGGACCTGAAGCTCGCCCGCAGCAGCTTCGGGAACTGCCAGATCTCCTTCGTGCCCGGCTTCCAGATGAAGAGGTCGTAGTCCCGCCCCCTCGGGACGACGAGCGTGATCCGGTACTTCTTGCCCCTGAAGAGCTTTCTCTTCTTGACGTCGTTGACGTCGGCCGGCCAGGCGACGCTCCCCGAGACCCTCGCCCTGGACATCGCCGCCGCCCCGTCGACGTTCCCGTCGGTGCGCGGCGTCGCGTTCGTCGTGCCGACGTCGAACGCCCTGTCTGCGTTGATGCGGCCGGACGTGCGGGTGAACGCCCCCGGCCTCGCGGTGGGGCCGAACGGCGCCCTGATGTACATCGTCCTCAGGTTGGTCGGCTTCTCGACCGAGCGCATGACGGCGTTCTTGATCTGCGCCACGGTGTACCCCGGATTCTGCGACCTGACCAGCCCGGCCACCCCGGCGACATGCGGAGCCGCCATCGAGGTTCCGTCCCAGGTCTTCCAGTCTCCGCCCGGGACGGTGCTCGCCACGTCGACCCCAGGAGCGGAGACGTCCACGGAGTCGTGGCCCCAGTTGGTGAAGGCGCACCTTGCCTTCGAGAGGAAGAACGCGTAGCACCCGCTCGAGTAGCCGTTCTCATCCCGGTCGTTGCTCGCGCCGACGGCGAGGATGTTCGGGAGCGTGTACGACGCCGGGTAGGACGGCGAGAACCTGTCGCCCCGCCCGTCGTTGTTGTCGTCCACGCCGAGAGCCATGTCGTTGTCGAGGCTGTGGTTCCCGGCCGCGACGACGGCGAGCATCCCCGAGATGCGGAATGCCTCGCGCTCGGCGTTCGACCACATCGGTCCGCCGAGGCTCAGGTTCACGATCTTCGCGCCTTCTCGCCTCGCGTAGGCGAGAGCGGCGATCCCCTTGGAGACGGGCATCGCGCCGGTCACGTCGTGGGCGATCTTCAGCACCATGATCCTGCAACCCGGGCAGACGCCGACGACCCCGGTCGAGCCGTCGAGCGCGGCGGCGATCGTGCCGGCGACGTGCGTCCCGTGGTCGTAGCCCGGAAAGAACGGGGCCGTGTCGAGGAGCGTGTTGTCGCCGAGCTCCGAGTTCCCGAAGTCCCACCCGTGGACGTCGTCCTTCTTGCCGTTCCCGTCGTCGTCCACGAAGTTGCCCGGCACCTCGCCGGGGTTCGTCCAGAGCCGGCCGGACAGGTCGGGATGCGACACGTCGACGCCCGAGTCGATGACGGCGACGACCGTCCCGTTCCCCGCCTGGACGTCCCAGGCGTTCAGGACGTCGACGTCGGCGCCGGCCGTCCCCGTCCGGACGCCCCCGTTCGAGACGGAGTGTGACTGCGCAGTATTGTCCAGACCCCAGAGATCGCCGAAGAGCGCGTCCCCCGGAGGCGGAACCGCGTCGGGATAGCGGAGGTAGTTCGGCTCGGCGAACTCGACCGCGGGGTCGTCCTCGTACGCGCGAACGGCCTCTCGCACCGAGAGCCCGCGCGGAAGCTTCGCCAGGTGCATCCGGAACGCGCGGAAGCGCATCGTCACGCGCCCGCCTGCGCGGGCGTGGGCGCGCGCGGCGGCCCCGCGGGCCACCCCGGCGCGGAAGCGCACGATCACCTCGCCGGGGACGTACTGCTCCGGTGAGGAGGCGAGGTCCAGGCGAGTTTGGACGGCTCGCTTCGGACCGGCGGTCTCCGCCCCGGACGCGACCGGGACGGCGATGACGAGCGCGGTCGCGGCGGCGGCGAGCCCGGCGGACCTCATTTCGCGACCCCCTTCCAGGTGACGGCCTCCCACTCTGACAGGGCGCCGGCCCGCTCCTACCCCCGAAAGGGGGTTTCGCCCACGCTGATCGGGTGGGCCGCCTCAGGCGCCGGCGCGCGCGGCCGCGAGCGCGTCCTCCAGGTCGCCCGGCAGCGCCGACTCGGCCGCGACCGCCGCGCCCGTGAACGGATGCGGGAAGGAGAGCCGCGCCGCATGGAGGAACTGCCGCTCGAGCCCGAGGTCGCCGGGGATGCCGTAGACGGGATCTCCGGCGACGGGGAGGTCGACGGCGGCGAGGTGGACGCGGATCTGGTGCGTGCGGCCGGTCTCGAGGCGGACGCGCAGGAGGGCGTGGCCGCGGAGGAGCTCGAGGAGCTCGAAGTGCGTGACCGCGTCGCGGGGCGTGGCGGTGTCGAGGGAGACGCGGGTGGGGTCGCGCCGGTCGCGCCCGACGGCGGCCTCGATCCGCCCGCGGCGCGAGCGCGGGCGTCCGCGGACGAGCGCGAGGTATTCCCGGACGAGCTCGCGCCGGCGGAGCAGCCGCTGCAGGCGGCGGTGGGCCTCCTCGGAGCGCGCGACGACGAGGAGCCCGGAGGTGTCGCGGTCGAGCCGGTGGACGATCCCGGGCCGCTCGGGCACATCCCCGCCCCCGATCGCGTGCGCGAGGAGGCCGTGCACGAGCGTGCCGCCCGCGTGCCCGGCGGACGGGTGGACGACGACGCCGGCGGGCTTGTCCACGACGAGCAGGTGCTCGTCCTCCCAGGCCACCCGCAGCCCTGGGACGGCCTCGGGAGCGAGGGCGCTCGGGCGCTCCTCGGGGAGGGCGAGCTCGATCTCCTCCTCCCCGGCGAGCCGGTGGCTCTTCGGCTGCGCAACGCCGTCCACGAGCACGCGCCCCTCGGCGACCAGCCGCTCGGCGGCCGCGCGGGAGCCGACCTCCGGGAGGCCGGCGAGGAAGCGGTCGAGCCGTTCGCCGGCCGCCGTCCCGGGGACGGCGACCCGGCGCGGCTCAGCCACTCGTCTTGGGAGCGGTGCGCCGGACGCGCGGCTGGCGCTCGGCGGAGACGAGCGCCGCGAGGAGGATGCCGACGCCGACGACGATGAACGTGTCGGCCAGGTTGAACGCCGGCCAGAAGCGAAGGTCGAGGAAGTCGGTCACGTGACCGAGGCGGACGCGGTCGACGAGGTTGGCGAGGCTGCCGCCGATCAGGAGCCCGAGCGCGACGGGGAGCACCGGGTGGCGGGCGCCCGAGCGCGCGAAGTAGACGACCATCCAGGCGATGGCGCAGGCCGTCAGGATCGTGACGGCGGTCGCCCAGCTCGAGAAGAGCCCGAAGGCGATGCCGGGGTTGTGGACGTGGCGAATCGAGAGGGGCCCGACGAGGTGAACCGACTCACCGAGCTCGAGCTGGCTGATGACGATGCCCTTGGTGATCTGGTCGGCGAGGATCCCCGCGCCCGCGACCGCGAGGAGCGCCAGCCAGTGGAAGGGCCCGGCCGAGAGCGACCGCTCGACCATCGAGATGGGGACGCGCCCGTCCGTGGCCGATCCGACGCGGACGTCGATCAGCCTCGGTGACGAGTTGACTAGCCCCTCTCGGCGAGACGCTGGCAGTCGATGCACCTGGTCGCGTACGGGATCGCCTCGAGGCGCTCCTCGGCGATGGGGTTGCCGCAGCGCACGCACGTCCCGAATGTCCCGTTCTCGATACGCCCGAGCGCGGCGTCGATCGCGCTCAGGACGTGCTCGGAGTTCTCCTCGAGCGTGTAGTCGATCTCGCGGTTGAGCGTCGCGGTCGCCGAGTCGGCGAGGTGGTTGTCGTACGTCTCCTCCTCGGTCTCGTCCTCGAGCGACCTCGAGTTGAGCTTGTGGAGGTGGTCGATCGCCGCCGTGACGCGCCGGCGTTCCTCGGTCAGCACCTCGCGGAAGCGCTCCGTGTCCACGGGGCTGAGTATATCCGCGGGTCCTGGCCGCTTTCGGGCGCTCAGGCGGCCTGGTGGCCCTGCTCGCGCGCGTCTTCGGAGTCGGCCTCGAGGCGTTCCAGAGCCGTGACGAGGAACGTCCGGTAGCGGGCGCGGACGTCGTTCTCGAGCGAGCGGAGACGGCGGATCTCGCCGCGCACGCGCTCGCGCTCGGCCTCCGCGCCGCCCGTGATCTCACGCGCCTTCGCCCGCGCCTCCTCGACGATGAGGTCGGACTCGCGGTGCGCCCGGGCGCGGAGCTCGTCGGCCATCCGCTCGGCCGAGAGGAGCGTGTTCCGAAGCGCCTCCTCGATCTCCCGCTGCCGCTGCAGCTCGGCCTCGAGACGCTCCATCTCGTCGCGGAGGTCGGCCCGCTCGCGCCAGACGTCCTCGAAGCTCGCGGCCACCTCGGCGAGCAGGCGGTCGGTCGCGTCGCGCTCGTAGCCGAGCAGGCGCCGCCCGAGGCGGATGTGGCGGATCTCGACGGGCGTGATCGACATTCGACCGGAGACCTTCGCCGTCCGGCGGTCGTCTCCTCCGCGGCGCGCACCGCTAGATCGCGCTGAGGCCGCGCTGGACGAGCGAGTGCGCGATCGTGAGGGCGATGATGGCGACGATCGGCGAGAGGTCGAGGCCGAGGCCGCCCATCGAGAGCTGCGGGATGATCCGGCGGAAGAGGCGGAGGTAGGGATCGACGACGTCGTAGAGGAAGCGCTGGATCCGGTTCAGCGTGACGTTGTACGGGAGCGGGATCCAGGACGTGATGATGTAGGCGATGATGCAGATCAGGTAGACGAGGTAGAGGACGTAGACGAAGTCCTTCGCCGTGTCCACTGCATCCGCCAGGAGCATTGCGGGAAACCTAACGGCCTCGGCGGTCGGAGAGTGCCGTCCGGCCCCGTCGGCGCGGCGGCCCGGCGCCTACGCCTGGTTGAAGAACCCGCGGTCGATGAGGCGCGCGCGCTCCTCGGCGGAGACCTCGACGTTCCGCGGTGTCAGGAGGAAGACCTTGTCCGCGACGCGCTGCATGCTCCCGTTGAGCGCGTAGGTGAGGCCGCTCGAGAAGTCGATCAGCCGCTTGGAGAGCTCGGCGTCCGTCCCCTGGAGGTTGACGATCACGGGCACGGACTCCTTGAACTTGTCGGCGATCGACTGCGCGTCGTTGAAGCTCCGCGGGACGACGAGGTGGACGCGCACGGAGGCCGAGGCGACGGCCTCGAGCGGCCGCCGTCCGCTCCGCGGGCGGAGGACCGCCGTCTGCGCCGCCGGCACCGCGTCGTCGGGCTCCGACCAGTCCTCGAACTCATCGCGGTCGCGCCGGCGCGGGTTCAGGCGGCGGACGTTCTGGCGGTCGCGCTCGTACGTCCGCTCGAGCTCCTCCTCGGCCGCGTAGGCCTCCTCGTCCCAGTACTCGTCCTCCTCGACGATCCCGAAGTAGACGAGGGCGCGGCTCCACACGTCTGCGACTCCCATCTGGCGCGGGAGTTTAGCGGCCGAACACCACGGAGCCCACGCGGACGAGCGTCGCGCCCTCCTCGGCGGCGACCCGGTAGTCCTGCGACGTCCCCATCGAGAGCTCGGCGAGGCCGTGCTCGCCCGCCAGCTCGCGGAGCTCGCGGAAGTACGGGCGGGAGCGCTCGGGGTCGTCCGCGAGCGGCGGCATGGTCATGAGGCCGCGGACGTCGACGCCGACCTCCCGCGCTTCCGCGAGGAACCCGGCCAGCTCGCTCGGGGGGACGCCCGACTTCGACTCCTCGCCGGCGAGGTTGACCTCGACGAGAGCGGGGATCGTCAGCCTCCGCGCCGCAGACGAGCTCGCGAGCGAGTGGCAGAGCTCGCAGAGACGCGAGACGTCCTTTGCCTTGCGCGACTGGAGGTGGCCGATGAAGTGCCAGCGGAAGGCGTCTCCGTAGCGCTCGTGCTTGGCGACGAGGTCCTGCGCCCGGTTCTCCCCCACCACTTCGACGCCCGCCTCGGCGAGGAGCGCCATCTCCTCCAGCGCGACGTACTTCGTGGCCACGACGACCGTCACGCCGGCGCCCACCTCGTCGCGCAGGCGGGCGTAGCTCTCGGCGATCTGGGCTGCGCTCCTCAGATCGCGACGCGGTAGAGGACGGAGACCATCCCGCTCGGGCGCCCCTCCGCCCGCACGAGCTCGAGCTTGCGGTGCCCGACGCCGTCGGGGAGGAGCGGGATGCCGGCGCCGAGGACGACCGGGATGACGCCGAGCTCGAGCTCGTCGAGCAGCCCGGCGGCCAGGAATGCGCCAGCCGCCCGGCCGCCGCCCACGACCCAGACCGCGCCGGGGGCGTTCGCACGGAGGCGGGCGACGACGCCGGCCAGGTCGTCCCCCGCGACGGCGAAGGCCGAGGCCGGCGCGTCGTCGGGAAGCGGCCGGCTCGTGAGGACGGCGGACGGCTTCTCCCCGTAGGGCCACCCCCAGCCGAGCACCTGGTCGAACGTCGCGCGCCCGAGGACGAGGCTTCCGACGCCGGCGAAGAACTCCTCGTACCCGCCGTCGTCCCCTCCGAAGTCGCTCAGCCACTCGACCCCGCCGTCCTGGGTCGCGATGAAGCCGTCGACGCTGCACGCGGCGTAGTACACGACCCTCTGCCCGGCGCTCACGGCCGGCAACGATACTGGCCGGCCGCGGTCAGGCGATCAGGGCGACGACGCCCTGGCGGCCGGTAAGACCCCGGTCGCGCCGGTGCGAGAAGAAGAGCTCCGGCTCGCAGGCCGTGCAGTGGCCGGTGCGCTCGACCGCAGCCACGCCGGCGGCCCGGAGGGCGCGCTCGGTCGCCTCCGCCAGGTCGAGATTGCGCCCGGGCACGACGTCCGGCCCGAAGCGCCCGCGGTACGCGGCGCGGACCTCCTCGCCCACCTCGTAGCAGCACGGCCCGATGCCCGGCCCGATCGCGGCGGCGAGACGCCCGCCGCCGAGCGCGGCGGCGCCCGCGTCGACGATCCCCGCGAGCAGGCCTCTCCAGCCGACGTGGAGGACGCCGAGGCCCGGCTTGCCGTTCGTGCGCGCGAGGGCGACCGGGAAGCAGTCCGCCGTCAGCAGCACCATCGCCTGGCCGGCGCGCCCGCTCCAGAGGCCGTCGCAGCGCTCGAAGACCGTGCGCTCGACGATCCCACGCGGCGTCGCCTCGGCGACGTCGCCCCCGTGCACCTGCCACGCCATCGTCGCCGTCCCCGGGTCGGTGTCGACCTCCGCGCAGAGCCGCCGCCGGTTCTCGACGACCCGCTCCGGCTCGTCGGCCGTGAGGATGCCGAGGTTGAGCGACTCGTAGGGCCCTTCGCTGACGCCGCCGAGGCGGGTCGAGAAGGCGACGCGGTACGGCCCCGGAGCGTCCCAGCGCAAGAGCCTCATCCCCCCACGATCCTCACCATCACGTCGGTCGCCTCCGCGAGCACCTCGCCGAAGACGTCCCAGAACTGCCGGTTGAAGAGGAAGATGAGGGCGAAGAGACCGAGCATGCCCACCTGGTCGAGCTGCGACCAGCGCGCGTAGAGGCCGCTCGGGAGGATCGCCCCGGCGATGCGCGAGCCATCGAGCGGCGGGATCGGGATGAGGTTGAAGATCCCGAGGACGACGTTCACGAGGTAGGCGTCGTTGAGGACGCGACTCGCCTGCGACCCCGGCTCGATGCCGCCGTGGACGAGGACGGCGGCGCAGACGATCGCGAGGACGAAGTTCGTCGCGGGGCCCGCCAGGGCCACGAGCGCCATCTGCTGCTGCGGGCGGCGGAAGGCGAGCGGGT